>CBFGJR010000186.1:0-15755 GCA_965649145.1 Caldifarciminota bacterium
ATAGGATTGTTAATGTTTATGCTGCCATTAATTTATTTGAAAAGGATATTATAGTTATTGATTTTGGAACCGCCATAACTATAGATGTTGCCTTTAAAAATGGTGATTTTAAAGGTGGACTTATAATACCTTCTCCTAAAACCCAGTTAGAAGTCTTAAATAAAAAAACTTCTCTTATTGAGATGGATGTAATTTTAGAGGATTTTAAAATTATTGGAAAGAGTACGGAAGAATGTGTGACTTTTGGCATAAAAAATGTTACTATATTGGGAATCAAAGGAATTTTAGATGTAATTAAAAGAAAATATAAAAAAAGAAATTTTAAAATTATAATAACAGGGGGAGACGGTTTAATTTATAAAAAATACTTAAAAAATACTTTTTATTTTCCCTATCTGACCCTTTATGGTGTATATTTAAAATCATTGAAATATGAAAATCATAACAAACTCTCCTGAAGAGACCTTTGAACTGGGTAAAAGGGTTGGAGAAAATATAAAACCATTTTTAGCACTTTTAATTGAAGGTCCTCTTGGTTCAGGTAAAACAACATTTATTAGGGGGATATTATCCTATTTTGGTTATGATATAGTAAGGAGCCCTTCCTTTCTTTATGTCTATGAATATAAAATTCCCGAAGGCAAAATTTTTCATATTGATTTGTATAGAATTGAGAATGAGGATATTGACAAAAAATTAAATCTGTCAGAGATTATAAATGAAGAGGCTATTTTTCTTGTTGAATGGCCATGTAAGATTAAGAATTTATATTTTGTGAATTCTTATGATATAAAGATAAATGTTATCAATGAAAATAAAAGAGAACTGGAAAGTGAATTTTTCAAAATTATAAAAATATGATTTATGTAATTCCCTTGAATTTAGCTGATATTAATTTTCTGGAAAGAGTTAAAATTTTTGTTGAAGAAGTTTATGAAGAAAAAGTATTAATAAAAAAAGAGGTAAAATTTCCTGAAAACTGTTTCAATAAGTTGAGAAATCAATATGATGCTGAGTGTGTTTTAAATAAGTTATCATCCTATAAAAATTCCATAACCTTATATATCACTCAAAATGATCTTTATGTAGAAGGTTTAAACTTTATTTTTGGGCTGGCTCTTCCTTATTATCAAAAATCCATTGTTTCAATGAAAAGATTAAAGGAAAGTTTTTATGGTAAAAGAGAAGATTTGGAAACTTTAATTCTTCGCACAGCAAAAGAGGTCATTCATGAAATCGGTCACTTGAAGGGTTTATCTCACTGCACTGATAAAAAATGTGTTATGTATTTTTCCAATTCTATTTATGACACAGACAATAAGGATTATAAGTTATGTGACAGGTGTTTGAAAAGGATAAAATAAATATTTAATTATTCCTCCACATACCAGGTATTGTGCCATAAATAAACTGGATACCTGTACTCCTCCGCTCCAAATTTTTCTTTAAAAAATATAAGTGATTCTTTTTTATCGGGAACTGCACCAAAGGAAAAAATTTCTATTCCTTTTCCAAACTCTTGTAGAATTGTATTATGAAAAAGAAAGGATGAAGCATTCAAAGAATAACCGTCTTTTGATGTGCCCTGAATAAAAGCAAGGGCAGTTTTTTTGTCAGGATAGAGAACAATGAGAGCGGAAAGGAGATTTTCATCCTTAAAAACACCATAAAAATTTGATAAATTAAAATTTTTTAATTTTTTATATAAGTTTTCAATAAAGGAAAAAGGAATAAGTTTTGCTTTAAATTTTTTAAAAGTAAACAAATAAATATCATAAAATTTTTTAAGGTCTTTTTCATTCAATTCCCTGAAGATTAAATTATTCCTTTTTGCCCTGTTAATATCTTCTCTTAAATTTTTTTTATATCCTTTCAAAAGTTCATCTTCTTCTTTTCTTTGTAAAATGTATGTTTTCTCCCATTTTGTTTTAAAAACTTTACTTTCTTTCAACAATCTGTAATAATCTGTTATAACAATTTTTAAAGTAAATTTCTTAAAATTTTTCAAGAAATTTTCGGGTTTTTCCCCCTTTAAATTTTTTCCAGAAAGGTATGTTCCTCTCCAGCCTGATTCACAAATTCTAAATAAAAACTTTTTTGTTTCAAGTGTCCAGAACCCTTTCTCTTCATTTCCAACCCATTGCCAATTTTTATTCTTAAAAACTTCAAAACACTCTCTCCACTCTTTTGAATCAAAAGTTCCTGAAATTATGTTTTTAACTTTTGAGGTTGAGCAGCAGGAAATAATATGTTATTTAAAATAAGTCTATAGCCAGGAGAATTTTTATGTTTTGATAAGTCAGTGGGAGGGTCACCTACAAAATGTTTAAAATCTTCAGGGTCATGTCCCCCATAGTAAGTAAAAAAACCCTTTCCAAAATTTGAGTAAATATACTTCACCTCTTCGGTACCTTCAACTTCAGCAAGGACGACCACAAGGGGTTTTAATTTATCCTTTCTAAAACCTGTATCTCTTCCGAGGAATTCTTTTATACAATTAACATGATTTTGTGTTAAAAGTGAAGGAACAGGGTCATATTTTGCTGAAAATTCAAAAAGTTTAAAACATACATCTGGTCCTCTTTTATCTGCTTCCTTTGTCACATCCACATCAGAAACTTCTTCATTTAAATAACTCATATATATTTTAAAATTCTTAAAGGCAAGTGTGTTATTAAAATTTAGTTTTTCATTTGCCATAGGGTCATAGCCATTTCCATCATAGGGTTCGTCCCATATATCAAGACCAATTGAGGCAAGAGCAACATCAAGAGTAATTGGACCTGAACACATGGAAAAGAGAAAGCCACCATTTTCAACATACTCCTTTATTTTTACTGCTACTTTCTGTTTCATAAGGGGTCCATTTTTGAACCCGTACTTTCGTGCCACTTCATTATCTTTTTCTTTCATAGTTTGATACCAGGGAGCATTACCATAGGGAATTTCAAATTTTCCATACATACCCGCAAAATCCTCATGGTGCAAATGAAGCCAGTCATACTTTTCAAGTTTTCCTTCAAGTATATCATTGTCCCAGATTCTATCATAGGGGACATTTGCATATTTTAAAACAAGTTCCACAGCATCATCCCATGGTTCTGTATAGGGTGGCGCATAGACCGCAAGCTTAGGGGCTACTTCAAGTCTTAAAGCATTCATGTTATTCTCCTCAATAAAAGAATAAATATTTGATGCTCTTGTGTTTGAAATTATCTCATAATAAACAGAATTTGCTAAACAATCTTCCTCTACTTCCTTCGAATATTCAGCCATAAAGGAACCGCCCCTATAATTGAGCAGCCAGTCAAAATTAATTCCCTTCTGTAAATTTCTGTAAACTACACCGTAAGCTTTTAAATGATCTGTCTGAGTATCATCCATAGGGATAAGAAGGTATTGAGAAATTAATAATAATTTAATAATCATTTTAAAATCCTGACATTCCTCCATCTATTACAATACATGTTCCAGTTATATAACTTGCCTTGTCTGATGCAAGGAAAGAAATAAGTTCCGCCACTTCTTCAGGTTTTCCTGCTCTTTTTAAAGGTATACTTTCTAAGTATTTTTTCTTTACCTCTTCTGGTAAACTTAAAGTCATCTTTGTTTCAATGAATCCAGGGGCAACAGCTATAACTCTTATATTTCTTCCACCCAGTTCCTTTGCAAGAGATTTTGTAAAGCCCAGGATTCCGGCTTTTGTAAGGGAATAAATACTCTGACCAGCATTACCGGTTAAACCAACCACAGAAGAAACATTAATTATTACTCCTTTTCTTTCCTTTATCATTAATTTTGATATTTCTCTTGAAATAATAAAGACTGATTTAAGGTTTACATTAACAATATCAATAAAATCCTCATCCTTTAATCTCAATATTAAATTATCCTTTGTTATCCCTGCATTATTGACAAGAATATCAATTTTTTCCTCTTTACTCTTTATTTCATTTATAAAGTTATAAATTTCTTCTTTTTTAGAAAGGTCACATTTAATGTAATAACCTTCCTTAATATCTTTGAAAACTTCTTTTAATTTTTCTTCATTCCTACCAGTTCCTATAACTTTAGCACCATATTTTGAGAAAAGTAATGTTATACTTTTTCCAATTCCATCACTTGCACCTGTAACAATTGCAATTTTATTTTTAAGCATTTTTATCCCCCTTTTAAGGATACCCACAAAATTGTTATTAAAAAATTTAAAAAAGATAAAGGTAACAGAATTTTCCATCCAATTTCAAGTGCATCAGTAAATCTGAACCTTGGAAGGGAAGCTCTTACCCAGATAAAAAAGAAAACAAAGGGAACTACCTTTAAAATAAATCCAATAAAAGGTGGTAAAAAGAAAAATTTCCACCCTCCAAGATAAAAGGTAACTATAAGAGATGAGACAAGCAATATATGGAGATATTCACCGAGAAAGAAAAAAGCAAATTTAAGGGAACTGTATTCTGTATGAAATCCTCCTGTTAATTCTGATTCTGCCTCCGGAATATCAAAGGGAAGTCTTTTTGTTTCCATAAAACCTGCGATAATAAAAATTATAAAACCTATAAATTGTGGAAAAATAAAGGGAATTTTTTGAGCTTCAACAATTTCTCTTAAAGATAAACTTCCAGCCTGATAGGCAACACTCAGAATAGTTATTAAAAGTGCTGTTTCAAAAGAAATCAACATAAGAGCACCTCTTATCCCCCCAATAACTGAATATTTACTACCTGAAGAATAACCACCAAATACAACACCATAAAGTCCAATTGAGGATAAAATTACTATGAGTAAAAGGGAAAGATTAATATCAGGGAAAGGGCCTGAAGGGTATAGGGGAATTAGAAAAAATGGAGCAATTGCAGAAAGGGCGGATAAAATGGGGGCAATAAAATAAAGAAATTTAGAAGTAACTTTTAAAGGTGTGATATCTTCTTTAAAAAATAATTTAATTGCATCTGCAATGGGTTGCAATATTCCTCTTGGTCCTGCTCTATTAGGTCCTATTCTATCCTGAAAATAAGCAAGAAGCTTCCTCTCAAAATATGTAAGATAAGCTGCAATCCCAATTAAAACAAAAAGGTAAATAGTTCCTTTAAATAAAATTTCTCTCATTTTGTTTTTAAAGCCTTTTTTTCAAGCCATGCTCCTCCAATCAGAACTATTAAAATCAGAAAAGTTGTAACTACCGCCATAAGAAAATAACCCAGACCAACAGCAAGTCCAATGGCTCCCATTACCCATATATCTGAAGCTGTTGTTAAACCTCTTATTTTATCTTCATCTCTGAAAATTGCGCCTGCTCCGATGAATCCTATACCTGAGACAACCTGTGCTGCAATTCTTGAGGGATCAACAGTTCCATTTTGTGAATTAACAAGGATTGAAACAAGAGCATAAACAGTTGAGCCAAGTCCAACTAAAATATGGGTTCTTAAACCTGCGAGTTTACCAGACAATTCTCTTTCAAGACCTATAATACCTGATAGAATAAAAGACAAAATAAGCCTCATCAAAATCTCATTTTCATTCATTTAAAAATTATAATTTTTAAATGTTTAAATATTCAAAGAAATAATTATTCCTTTATAAGTTTTTTTATTTTTTCCCAGTAAAGGGGCAATTCATACAGGATATTCATAGCCTTTAAAACAAGTTTATGCTCCCTTGCAAAATAGCCAGAAAATATCTTCCCATCAGGGATGTCCTTACTTACACCCGTTTGTGCTGTCAAAATAACTCTATCACCTATTTTTACATGATCTTTTATACCAACCTGACCTGCTATCAAACAATCCTTCCCTACCTCTGAACTTCCTGCTATGCCTGTTTGGGAAGCAATCATTGTCCTTTCATCAATCCTTACATTATGAGCTATCTGGCACAAATTATCAATCTTAACCTCCCTACCGATAAAAGTTTCACCCATAACAGCTCTATCGACACAAACATTTGCTCCTATTTCCACATCATCATCTATATGAACAAAACCAATTTGCGGAATTTTTACAATTTTTTCACCTATTTTTTCATAACCAAAACCATCTGAACCAAGTACTGTTCCTGAATGAATAATACATCTTTTTCCAATCCTCACATTTTTTTCTAATGAAACAAAAGGATAAATAATTGTATTTTCATCAATAAAGGAATTTTTTCCCACATAAACAAAACCTAAAAGTTTTACTCCTTTTTTAATTTTTACATTTTTCTCGATAACACAGTATGGGCCAATATACACATCTTTTCCAATTTCAGCATTCTTTGAAATGACTGATGTTTCGTGAATGAAAAACTTCTCTTCTTCTTTCTCCTCAAATAAATTTAAAATTTTGATAAGTTTTTCCTTAGGATTATCCACAATTATTGCTGATTTAAATTCAAAATCCTTAAGAAAATCTTCTTTTGTTATGACTGCGTAAAATTTTTTTCCTTCGTATTTTTTCTCATAAACAAGTGACACATAACCCTCCTTATTACTTTCAGGAGGTAAAACTCCTTTGATATCTAACTCAGGGTTACCTACAATTTTCCCATTTAAAATTTGAGCTATATCTCTTATTTTCATTTGAATTAAAAGAGAAAAAGGATTTGAACCTTATTTTAAGTTTTTTAATTTATAAATAATTTCAAGAGCATCTTTTGGTGAAGTTTCATCAGGATTTATTTTTTCAATAAATTCCCTTAAAGGGTCAGGTTTTTCAAAGAGTTCAAGTTGTCTTTTGTTGAATTTAAGAACCTTTCTTTTACTTTCCAAATTCTGTAAAAGTTCTTTTGCCCTTTCAACTACATGCCTGGGCACTCCAGCTAACTTAGCAACATAAATACCATAACTTCTATCCATTGAACCCTCAATTATTTTCCTTAAAAAGATAACCTCACCTTCCCATTCCTTTACCTGAGTATATAAATTTTTAATTTCAGTGTAGTTTTCTTGAAGTGTTGTAAGTTCATGATAATGTGTGGCAAAGAGTGTTCTTGCCTTAATTCTCTTTATTATATCCTCAGAAACAGCCCATGCAATGCTGAGCCCATCATAAGTTGAGGTTCCTCTTCCAATTTCATCAAGTAAAACAAGACTTTTTTCTGTAGCGTTATTAAGAATCTGAGCCACTTCAAGCATTTCAGCGTAAAAGGTTGAAATACCCCTTGCCACATCATCAGATGCACCTATTCTTGTAAAAATCCTGTCAGCAATTCCTATCCTTCCTTCATCAGCAGGTATAAAGGAACCCGCATGAGCAAGTATCACACATAAGGCAACCTGTTTTATAAAGGTTGATTTACCACCCATGTTAGGTCCTGTTATCAAAATAAAAAATTTATCAGGTGTAATCACTATATCATTTGGAACAAATTCAGAAACAGTTTGCTCAACAACAGGATGTCTTGAATTTTTTAATATTATTTCTTTCTCAGAGGTTATTTCAGGTTTTCTGTAATTGAATCTTATTGCAACCTCTGAAAAAGAAAGGAGAAGGTCCAAAAGGGCAATATTTTCGGAAATATCAAGTATTTTATCCTTTTCTTCCTTAATTTTTTTCAAAAGTTCTTCATAAAGATAATTTTCAATTTCCTTTATTCTTTCTTCTGCTGAAAGTATCTTAACTTCAAGATTTTTTAATTCCTCTGTAATAAACCTTTCTGACTGGGTTAATGTTTGTTTTCTAATATAATCAGATGGAACACGGTCAAAGTAAGATTTTGTTACTTCAATAAAAAAACCCATCACCTGATTGTATTTAACCTTGAGATTAGGAATATCTGTTCTTTCCTTCTCTCTTTCTTCTATTTCCTTTAATTTCTTTGCTGAATTATTTTTTAGTTCTAAAAGTTCATCAAGTTCCTCTGAAATTCCTCTTTTAATACAGTTTCCCTCACCAGGATTTGAAGGATTATCCTTTAAATAACTCTGAATAAATTTTGCCAAATCACTTAAATCATGTAAATTATTATATATTTCAAGTAATAATTCACTTGTGCAGGTTAAAAGGGCTTCTTTAAGTTTTGCTAATTCTAAAAAATTGTTTGATAGTTTATAAACTTCGGAGGGGGGTGTTTTTAACTTTACAATTCTTGATAAAACCCTTTCAAAATCAATAAAATCGGATAAAATTTCAGAGATTGTTTTTCTTAAAAAGGGTTTTTCAACAAGTTCTTTAATAGCCTCATATCTTTTTTCTATTTTTTCTTTATTCTGTAAAGGGAATAATAGACTTTTTTTTAAAAGCCTTGCTCCCATTCCTGTTTTTGTAAAATTAATAACTTCAAACAAAGATTTACTTTCAGGATGTATCTTATCCACTATTTCAAGATTTTTTATTGTGATGGGATCTAGGATTAAAAAATCATTTCTTTCAAGAATCTTTAGCCTTAAATGTTCAAGACCTGACTTTTTTTTAATTACAAGGTAATCAAGTAAATGGGAAAGACTAATTAAACTACTATCCTTTTTTAACCCAAAACCTTCAACACTATTTACTCCAAAAAAATTTTTTATTCTTTCCTCAGCACTTTCAATGCTATAAAGATTTTTATCAAAATTATTTGTAATAAAACCATTTAACTCAAAATCTTCTGGAACAAGAACTTCTTTAGGTTTTAAACTGTGAATGAAATTATAAAAATCTTCCTTCTCCAGTAAACCTGCTTTAAGTTCGCCGGTAGTAATATCAGCATAAGCAATTCCAAATGATCTATCAGAAGGATAAACTGATAATATAAAAATATTCTGATCAGGAGAAATTAAAGATGGTAAGGTAACAGTTCCAGGGGTTAAAACTTCAACCACTTCTCTTAACATTAATTCTTTCCCTTCTTCAACCTGCTCGCAAATAGCAACACTGTACCCCTTTTTTAATAATTCTTTTATATAACTTTCAGCTGCTTTCACAGGGACTCCTGCAAGGGGGACTCTTAAATTTTTTCCAAAGGGTTTAGAAGTCAAGGTTATTGAAAGTTCCTTTGCTGCTACTTTTGCATCCTCATAAAATAACTCATAAAAATCTCCCATTCTGAAAAAGAGAAGTTCCTTAGAATACTCCTTTTTAATTTTATTATACTGCTTTAAAAGAGGAGTTAATTCCATTAAATTTTTATTTTAATAACAAGTTTCCTTGTTTTTCCGCAATTTTCACAACGAAATCTATATTCTGTATATTCCTTTTTACAACCTGTACAGATAAAAGTAATCTGTTTTAAATCTCTTTCTATTTTTCCTGTTATTTTCCTTATTTCTTCCTCATAATTCAGCTCCACAGCCTGTATTAAAAGGATAAGATTGAGGAAAATCTCATCCTTTTCTGAGCTTAAAAATTTTATAATACTTTTTGCTTTCTCGTATTCACCCTTCTGAATTAAAAAAGGCACAAAAAAGGCTTTAAGATATAGACTTTCACTTTTTTCAAGATAATCAAACAATTCTTCCATCTTTCCTTCCTCATAAAATTTTTCTTTAAGTTTAACAAGTTTTCTATATACAAGATAGGGAAATCTATCGGCAACTTTCTCATAATACTCAAGTTTTTTTACTAAATTTTCTTCTACTTCTGCCAGAAAGTATTTTCCTTCAGGTATATGTTCATCTAATTTTAAAGCTTCTCTTAAAAATTTTTTTGCCTTTTTGGGATTATCTCTTTTCAAAAGATCTTCAGCTGCAAAAAGGTAATAAAGAGCCATTTTTTCATCAGAATATACTTTATTTGAAATAAGGATTTCCTTTTTAAGTTCACAGGCAGAATCCCAGTCACCTGAAAATTCATAAGCTCTTAAAAGGGCATTTCTTACTTCCTCATCTTCACCTTTAAAATAATTGTCTGCTTTTATGAGATGATTAATTGCTTCTTTAAATTGATAAAGGTTAAGGTAATCAAGACCAAGGGATTTATCAAGTTTTGCTCTTTGAAGTTCTGTAAGTTCTTTTTTTATATTAAGACTTAAATGTATTCTCAAAGCCTTTGCATAAAATCCATTCTCCCTATAGTAATCACCAAGCCTTAAATATTCCTCAAAATCTAACTCTTTCCCCTTTTTAAATCTTTTGATTAATTTTTCAAGTGTAAAATTTTTTCTAAAAAAGAGAAATCTCATATTTATTCCTCTTCAGAAAAACTTTCCTTTTTTTCAGTTTCCTCAGGATTAACCTCTTTATAACCTGTCTCTTCGGCAATCATCCTTCTTAACTCATTTATTTCCTTTTTTAAATTACTTATTTCAATATTCTTTTTAAAAAGTTTCCACCTAAATCTTATCTCCTGAAATATTGCAAGAAGGATAACGAAGATTGAACCAGAAAGGAAGGAAAAGAAAATAACCCAGAAAAGAGGGAGGTCATTAAAAGAATACTTTAAAAGGTATAAATTGACTCTCTCCTCAGCATTTTGTAAAAAGATAAAAAGGAGAAAAAAGAAGATAAAGAGACCAAAAATTAATCTTATAACAGTCATATTTTATTATAAGAGAAAATTTTTTTCAAAACCAAAAGGTAAAAGTTCCTTCAATTTGTAAACTTTTATTTTTCCTTTTACTTTTAAGATTATTTTTATTTCAGGTGAAAATTCATTCATAACCTGTAAACATGCTCCACAGGGGAAAACTTCTTTATCAGCGCATATTGCAATGAACTCAAAATCTCTTATTCCATCATTTACAGCTTTAAAGATGGCAATTCTCTCAGCGCATACAGTTAAACCGAAGGAAGAGTTCTCAATATTTGAACCAGTATATATTTGTCCCTTTTTAGTTTTTAAAGCTGCTCCTACTTTAAAATTTGAATATGGAGCATAAGCTTTTTTTCTTACATAAGAGGCCAATTTATAAAGTTTAATAAATTCATCTTGAATTTTCTCCATAATAAATATTATAATAAAAAACTCGGGCCGTTAGCTCAGCAGGCAGAGCACTGGATTTTTAATCCAGGGGTCCCGGGTTCGAATCCCGGACGGCCCATAATTTAATCCAAAAATGAAAAAGGAAAATTTAAGAGATTATGGAATAGAAGATATTTTGAAAAGAGAACAAAACAAGTTTAAAGGACTTGTTATTATTATGAAGGAAACAAGAAAAATACTCAAGGAACTTTTTGGCACTGGCATTGATTCCCCTGGAAAGAAATCAGTTATTGACGCCTTAAAGCAATATGAACAGGGCGAGATTGAGATAAGAAAGGGAGCGGTTTGAAAATAATATTAGGTATAACCGGAAGTATAGCAGCATTTAAATCTATAGAGCTGGGAAGACTTTTATTAAAAAAGGGACACAGGGTAATTCCAGTTTTAACAGAAAGTGCACTAAATTTTGTCACTCCTCTATCCCTTACCTCCCTTTTAAATGAAAAAGTTTATTATGATATGTTCGAAGTTGATGAAAATAAAGTTCCCTTACATATTAAACTATCAAGGGAATGCGATTTAATTGCTGTAATTCCCGCATCTTTCAATTTTATATCAAAGGTTTCTCTTGGGCTTGCTGATGACCTTCTATCACTTCTATTTCATTCTGCTACTTGTCCTAAAATAATTGCCCCCTGTATGCATCCAACTCTTTATGAAAATGAAATTCTCCAAAAACATATTTTAAATCTTTTAAATATGGGGGTTTATATTATTGAACCTGTTGAAGGTGAAATGTCAGATTTAACTATCGGAAAAGGAAGATTGAAAGAACCTGAGGAACTGTTAGAAGAAATTGAAAGGGTCATTGAAATTAAAAATAAACTTAAGGACAAAAAAATTTTATTAACCTTTGGAAGAACAGAAGAAGAGATTGATGATGTGAGGGTTATTACAAATAAATCTTCCGGTAAAATGGGGTTTTCCCTTTATAAAGTTTTAAAAATGACAGGTGCCACATTAAAAGTTATAGCTGGTAAAACTGATTTTGAAGTTCCTCAAGATGTTATAAAAGCAGGGAGTACTATGGATTTTTTAAAAATACTGGAGGAAGAATTTAAAAAAGAAAAATACGATGCCCTTATAATGTGTGCTGCTTTATCTGACTTTAAGCCAAAAGAAAAATTCAAAGGTAAAATAAAGAAAAGTATAGAAAAATTAAATTTAGAACTTGAGAAAAATAAAGATGTTTTAAAGGAAATTTCAAAGTTAAAAAATAAAACAAAATTCATTGGTTTTGCACTTGAAGAAAAACCTGATATTGAAATTGCCTATAGTAAACTTAAAGAAAAAAATCTTGATTTAATAATTTTAAACACAATTAAAACCATTTCCTCAGACTTCATTGACTTAAAAATTATCACAAAAGATAAAGAGGTATTTGACTTGGGAAATATTCCCAAAATAAAAGGAGCCTTTGAAATTGTGAAAAAAATTTCGGATATCATCTGAAGTATGAAGATAAGTCTTTATGATATCTTTTTCTATTTAAAAGAATTAATGGGGGAAAAAGAAATAATACTTGAAAAAGATTATCTGAGAGTGGAGGAAGTTTTAAGAAGATTGGAAAAAAGAGTTTCAAAATGTAAAAGATGTCCATTACATAAGGCAAGAACAAACACTGTTTTTGGAGATGGTAACCCTTTCACAGGCTTTGTTCTTGTAGGGGAGGCACCTGGACAGGAAGAGGATAAAAAAGGTCTTCCCTTTGTTGGAAAAGCTGGAAAAAAGTTGAATGAAATATTAAAAAAAGCGGGAATTAGAAGGGAAGGTGTTTATATTATAAATACAATCAAGTGCAGACCACCTATGAATAGGGACCCTGAAGAAAATGAGTTAAAGATGTGTTTTCCTTTTTTAGAAAAACAGCTTGAGATAATAAAACCAAGGGTAATAGTAGCACTCGGAAGATATGCCTCTTATGTATTGACTGGTAAAAAAATTTCAGTAAAAAAGGAAAGGGGACTTATCTATGATTATAAGAACATTAAAGTTGTGATAACTCTCCATCCCTCAAGGGTTTTAAAAAATCCAGAGGAAGAGGAATTTCTTCTAAGAGACCTTATTTTGGCAAAAAGTATTTATATGAATGGATACCCTTAATATACTTTTTATAGGTGATATTGTTGGTAAAACAGGAAGAATTGCTTTAAAAAAATTTGTGACTCTTATAAAAAAAAATTTTAGAATTAACTTTGTTATTGCAAACATTGAAAATGCTGCCCATGGAAATGGAATAACAGAAAAAATATATAATGAAATAGTAAACTGTGGAGTTAACTGTCTAACAGGTGGTAATCATATATGGGACAAAAAGGAAGTTTTAAGGTGGATAGATACAAAAGAAAATATTTTAAGACCACTTAATTATCCTGATACAGTTCCTGGTAGAGGATTTGCAAAATTTAATATATACGGAATTGAACTTTATGTAGTAAATTTAATGGGAAGAGTTTTTATGAATCCTCTTGATTGTCCTTTTAGAAAACTTGATGAGGTTTTAAAAAGAATTAAATTACCTATTGTTGTTGATTTTCATGCTGAAGCAACCTCTGAAAAAATTGCCTTTGGACTTTATGCAGATGGAAAAGTTAGTGCTGTTATAGGTACACACACCCATATTCAGACTTCAGATAACATTCTCTTACCAAAAGGAACAGGATATATAACCGATGTTGGCATGACAGGAAGTTTTGATTCTATAATTGGTGGAGAAAAAGAGCCAATTATAGAGAGGTTTTTAACAGGAATACCCTATCCCTTTGAACCAGCAAAATTAAGGGAAGGACTTGATGGCTGTATAATTGAGATAAGAAAGGATAATTTTATGTGTCATAGAATAAATAGAATTCAGATAAGAAAAATAAATAATGAATTTTTTCTTAAAATCGAATTTTCAGATTATAATTATAAAGTTATAAAATTAAAGGAGGAACAAAATGAGGGTAATAAAATATGAGAAAATTGTGGAAGAAGTTAAAAATATATGCATAAAAGCAACCCATGAACTAAAACCAGATGTGGTAGAAGCACTTAAAAAAGCATATGAAAAAGAAGAATCTGCATTTGGTAAGGAAATATTATCTCAGTTATTAAAAAATATTGAAACAGCTAAAAAAGATTCAAAACCTCTCTGTCAGGATACAGGCTTTGCAGTTTTATTTATTGAATTAGGTGAAGATGTTAAAATTGAGGGAGGTTCTCTAAAGGATGCTCTTATTGAAGGAGTGAGGAAAGGTTATACAGAGGGTTATTTAAGAAAATCAATAGTTGAAGACCCCTTGAGAAGGAAAAATACAGGAGATAATACTCCACCTGTTATTCATTTTGATATTGTTAAAGGTGACAGATTGAGAATAGTCCTTGAACCAAAAGGTGGTGGTAGCGAAAATATGAGTGCTTTTAAAATGCTGTTTCCTGGAGAAGGAAAGGAAGGTATAAAGAAATTTGTAGTTGAAACAGTAAAAAGGGCTGGTTCAAACCCCTGTCCGCCAATTGTTGTAGGAGTTGGGATTGGAGGAACTTTTGAGTACTCTGCCTTTCTTGCTAAAAAAGCTACAATAAGACCCCTCGGACAGAGACACCCTGACCCTTTTTATGCTCAATTTGAAGAAGAATTACTTGAAGAAATAAATAAACTCGGAATAGGTCCTATGGGGCTTGGAGGAAGGATAACAGCCCTTGATGTCCATATTGAAACATATCCCTGCCATATAACATCCTTACCAGTAGCAGTAAATATACAATGCCATTCCGACAGAAGAGAGGAGGTTATTCTTTAAGGTAAAAAATTAACTTATTGAAAGCATTCTTTCTATACCCCTTTTTGCTTTCTCCATGATTTCCTCCGGAACAATAACTTCATAAATTTCTTCTTCCAAACTCTTTAATAATTTATCAATTGTAATTTTTTTCATGTATTCACAGATTGCATTTTCACTGACTGGATAAAACCATTTAAAAGGTAAAGATTTTCTTAAAGGATGTAAAATTCCAATTTCTGTTGCAACAACAAACTCTTTTGAATTGGAATTTTTGGCATATTTAATCATTCCACTTGTTGAAAGAATTTCACCCTTTATTGTTCCATCCTGAACAAGAAACATACAGGATGAAGAGCATCCACATTCCGGGTGAATTAAAAGTTCTGCATTTTCATGTTTATTATGAGCCTTTCTTATATCCTCAATTCTTATTGATGCATGAACATGGCATTCTCCAGGCCATATATGTATGTTTTTCCTTTTTGTTTTTGCCTGAACATATAAACCAAGAAACATATCAGGGAGGAAAAGTATTTCCTTATCCTCAGGAATTGCCTCAATAACTTTGTGAGCATTACTGGAAGTGCATATATAATCACATTCTGCCTTTATCTCCGCAGAAGTGTTTATATAACCAACCACAACCGCATCTTTGTGTTTTTTCTTCCATTCTTTTAAATCAGAAAGAGTTATACTATTAACAAGGGAACAACCCGCTTCTAAATCAGGAATAAGAACTTTTTTATCAGGATTCAAAATCTTAGCAGTCTCTGCCATAAATAAAACTCCACAGAAAACTATTAAAGGCTTATCCGCTTCCTTTGCCCTCTGAGAAAGACCAAAAGAATCTCCAACAAAATCAGCAATATCCTGAATCTCTGGAATCTGATAATTATGGGCAAGAATTAAAGCATTCTTTTTCTTCCTTAGCTCAAGTATCCTCTTAATTTTTTCTTTTGTTTCTTTTTTCATTTAAAACCTCCTCTGCTTCAAGCGAAAAATCAAAATTCTTAACAGAATGGGTTAAAAAACCACAAGAAACTGCGTCTATTCCAAGGTTTTTATATTTTTTAATATTTTTTAAATTTATATTTCCACTTGCTTCAAG
>CBFGJR010000187.1:0-15108 GCA_965649145.1 Caldifarciminota bacterium
TCTTTGTAAATGAGGAGGCTTAAACTGAAAATTAAAGGATTTTTATCAATTGTCAAAAGACCTTCAAAACCCTGAAGTTTTATTTTTTCTATATTTTGAGGTGTGTAAATAAAATCAGTATCAGGAGACCATACAATTCCATTTTCAAGTTCTCTTTTAAAATAGGAAATTAAAAGAGATGATTTACCCTCAATTACCTTTACTCCACCTTCAATTTCTCTTGAAATTTCAGGTTTTAAATCAGGGTTACCTTTTGAAAATCCATCAAAAGGATAGTAAAGGTCTAAAAGGGTAGGAGCCCTGAAACCTTTTGAATAGTTAAGATAAATTGAACCTTCTTCTTTAAATAGAATAATTCCTCCTCTATAAACAAAGGGGCTTTCTGTATTAAAGGAGCCTTTAAGTTCTTTTCCACCTTCAAAATAAGGTATTATTCCCTGAATTAAAAGATCCAAAGTAAAATAAGGATAAATCCTTTCATCTTTTGGAAGAGTATTTTCAAAACCGGCTCCCTTCAAATATTCTCTTTCATATTCAAATCCTGTTCTGAATTTTAAATATTCTGTATGAAAAAATAAATCTCCGAAAATTCTGTTAGAAATGCTGTGCTGTTTTGAACTAAAATATACATCCTTTATTTCCACACCATCTTTTTTATACTGATATCCAAAGTCAAAATATTCTGCTAAATACCTAAAACCTAAAAGGATAAATTCATCATTTTCCCTCATTGTTTCAGAGAAAAGGTTTCCAATACTGTTTCTTGAATAAAGGAAAAGGGATTTTACATTTTCATTTTCAAAAATATTTATAAATCTTGAAAAGTGAGAGTCTCTATTTTTCTCATATGGAATGGAGGTGTAATCAGTATAGTAAAAAATAGTATAGGGTAAAAAAGCAGAGCCTGAAAAAAGAGTTGTATTTAAATTTCCAGCACCTCCTTTTAAATTAAACCCTGGTTTTCTTAAAAGTTTAAAATTTAAGGCACCACTTAAAGCATTTTCACCATAAATTGAAGAACCTGAAGAGGAAAGAATTTCAATACCTGAAAGGGGAAAACCAGATAAATGGGAAAGGTTAAAAGCTCCGGAGGTTCTTGAATTTAATTTAAAACCTTCAAGATAAATACCTGTTCTCGTTGAGTAAAATCCTCTTATAAAACCTGTTTGCAAGTAACCCGGATAACCGTAGCTGTTTATTATTAAAGAAGGGGAAAAGGACAAATTAAAAAGTGAGGGGTCAAATTTAAAGGTTTGAGTTAAAGAGGAATCAATAAGGTAAGATGTTCCTTTACTTACTAAAAAATTTTCAGGATATTTAGCAGAAACTTCAATAGGTGATATAGCGTAAGTTTTTTCTTCAGAAGGAAATATTTCGTATTGATTTATGAAGAAAAGAATTAAAACTTTAAACATAAAGAGCCTCCTTTTAAATATTCCCCGGTCGGGAATATTACCCTCTTATAAGCCCTTCACCCCGGGGCATTGAGGGCTGGGCCGGTCTCCCGACTCGGGACCTTCATAGAGGAGTTTTCCACCTTCCCAGGAAAAAAGCCTTTGCCTGAGAATAGGCAAAGACCAAAATTTCCCAGTGGCGGGCAATTTGCCCTGAAAACCCCTCTTTCACGGTCCCTCACGGTTGCGGGGGCAGTGTGGGATTTTCACCCACTTCCCGCCACCCAGCCCATTACTATAATTATTATAATTTATTCCACATCTATTTTTCAATATAAAACATCCTTTATTCTATAAATTGATACATCCTTAGTTTTACCTTTAATTTTTATCGGGGGTAACTTTTCCACTAAAACTTTATCCTTTACACTCTCAAAAACATCAGAAGAAACAAGTATCTCTCCGCCCTTTGCAATAGACTCAAGTCTTGCAGCAAGATTAACAGAATCTCCTATAACCGTATATTCAAGCCTTTCCTTTGAACCTATATTTCCAACAACAGCCTCACCATAACTTATACCTATACCAACTTTTAATTTCTCCTCCTCCCTTCTGTTTTCATTTTCCGCCTCAATATATTTTTGCATTTCCCAGGCAACCTTAACTGCTCTAAAAACATCATCATCATGAGAAATAGGAGCACCAAAAACACTCATTATACAATCTCCTATAAATTTATCAACTGTTCCTTCATACTTAAAAACAACATCTGTCATCTTTGTTAAATAATCATTAAGTATCCGAACAACTCTTTCAGGTGGCAACCTTTCAGCAAGAGAGGTAAAACCCCTTATGTCTGCAAAAATAACCGCAACTTTTCTTCTTTCACCCTTTAAACTCTGAACATACTTTTCAGGATTTTTAAATATCTCCTCTGCTACCTGACGAGATACATATCTCCTGAATGCATCCTTTATCATCTCCTTTTCTTTTAAACTCCTTGCCATTTCATTAAAAGCAACTGCGAGGTCTCCTATTTCATCCTTTGGATATTTCTCAATTCTATAATCATAATTTCCCCTTGCTATTTCCTTTGTACCTTTTTCAAGTAATTTAATTGGATCTGTCATAAATTTTGTTATAAAAAGTGTTAAAAAAAATCCCGCACCAAAAATTAAAAGTGTTATTAAAAAAACTATCTCCTCAAGTTTTTTTATTTTCCTTTTTATAATATCTGCTGAAATTCCTATAGAGACTTTACCTATATATTTTTTACCCGCAAGATATATATCCTTTTCCTTTGTAAAAATAAGAGGATTTTTAAAATTTTTTTCTTCATACTTTTTTCCAAAATATTTCAAATCACTATGCGCAAATATTATTCCATTTCTATCAATAACCATCGCATAATCAAGACCTTCCTCTTCCTTTATCTCTTTCATTAACTTAAAGAGAAAAAGGTCATCCCCTTCAAATAAAGGCTCCTCACAGGTGGATGCAAGATTTTGTATAAGAGAACTCATTCTTTTATCTATCTCATCCTTTAATGAATTAACTGTAAAATCCCCTATAAATTTATAAAAAAGGAAGGAGGTGAGGCTTAACAAAAATAAAAGTATTAAAAGAACTTTATATCTTATAGGAAATCTTAATACTTTAACCCTTTTCAAGTTCCTCAATTTTTGATTTTGCTCTCTGAATATTTTTGTCTATATTGGGATAAAAAGGATTTATTTCTTTTACCTTTAACCAGAAATTTATAGCAGTTCTAAAATCATTCTCCACATAAGCCTCAATACCTTTTAAATATATAAGATCATCATCAATTTTATCTTTATAATTCTTTTCAATTTTTTCAATGTAAGAGTTAATTTCAGTATTTTCTGGCTCAAATATTCTTGCCTTTATAAAGTAAAAATAGGCATCCTCTATCTTACCTTTGCTAAAAAATAAAATGCCATTCTGATAATTCTGCTCAGAAATTTCTTTAAGTTTTTTATCAATCTCTTTAAGCATTTTATTAACCTCTTCTGTATTTTTATAAGTCATTGCTTTTTCTAAAATATTTTTTGCCTCAACATATTTTTTATCTTTGTAAAGATTTTCTGCCTTTTTAAAATAAAAAGAATAAACTTTCTCTATTTTACCGATACATTCATTATAATATTTCTTAGCCTCTCTATTTTCAGGCTCAATTTCAAGAATCTTTAAAAAATAATCCCTTGCTTTAACATAATCACCCTTTTTAAAAAATTCAATACCCAGGTTAAAATAATTAGCATTTTCCTCCCTTATAAACTTTGATTTTTCCTTTATCAATAATTCAACTGAATCACCAAGGACCCTTGCATCAGGATTCTCAGGATCTATCTTTAAAATTTCATTAATGTAAAATAATGCCTCGGTATACTCTCCCTTCTTTATATATTTTCTTGCATTTAAAAAACTTTCACTAATCTTCCTTGTTATTATCCTTGATTCAACAAGTATATAATATTTTTTTGCTTCCTCATTATCAGGGTCCCAGATAAGTGCAATATCAAAATCTTTCCTTGCTTCCTCAAGTTCTCCTTTTTCCATTTTCTCCTTACCAGATATAACATAATTCTCAGCAACCATCCTTTCCTTTTTCTTGAGTTCTTCCCTTGTCTTTATTTTAAGAATTTCTTCTTCTGTTTTCTGTCTTTCAATAATTTCAAAAATATATTTAACTTTTGAAAGTGTTTTAAACATCTCTGAAGCTACCCTTTCAATTATCTCAAAGTTATATTTTAGTGTAAATACATGAACCTCCTTAAGTATTCCACCGGGTATAAAAGAATAATCAAAATTAAATCCTAAAAATTTGATCCCTGCTCCAAAAGTTACTCCCCTCTCACCTAAGGTATCAACTCCCTTCTTACCTAAGGTATCAGAAATTATTTTTGAATAACCCATTCTTAAAGTTAAAAAATCCCATAAGAGATATTCTCCTCCAAAGCCCATTTTTATTAATTTTTTTGGGAAGTTGTAAGAACTCCCTAATTCAAACTTAAGTTTTCTTGAAAATCCCCAAAAACTTACTCCGCCACCCAATTGTAATGGATACTTTTCCTCTATATTTCCATATTTTAAAGGTGCTCCTAAATTTTTTAAGACTAAGGCAAAATTAAAAAATTTATATGGATAACTAAGACCAAAGTCAAAAGAAAAAGAAAAATCAGAACTTTTTAATCTTCTCCCGTATATGCCTTTTAAATTTATTCCCCAAAATAAATCTTTATATCTTTTTGAATAAGAAATTATTGTGTTTGTATAAAATAAAGACTTTTTAATGGGAGAAATTGTATCATTTCTGAAAAAAGTCATTGAAAGACCGAGCTTACCTACTTTTTCTTTATAAAAGGAAACTCCAAAATAATCGTATCTTACATCAGAAAACCATTCCCTGTGGCTCATGATAATTTCTGGATTATTGATTTTTGCTATATTTGCAGGATTCCAGTAAATTCCTTCTACACCTTCAGATGAGGAAAAAAGAAAATTCATGGCAGAGCCCCTTGCATCAGGATAGATATTTAAAAATTCAATACCCGAAGCATATAAAATTTTAAAAATAAAAAATAATAGAAAATCCCTTCTCATTTTATTCACCTAAAATTATAAATTGAAGAAAAAATTTTCAGCAATTAAAATATAAATGAAAATTGCCCCTTTTTCTCCTACTCTAACTTTGCATATATACCTTCCGCTCATTATCTTTTTAAGAATTTATTAAAATATAAAATTTCCTCTAAACTTTTTCTTGATTTAAGTTTAATTTTTATTACATCTTCTTCCCTGTATATATCATCAGGATAACCAACTGCAATCAAAAGTGGAACCTTATATTTATCTGGTATATTCAGTAATTTTTTTATTCCCCTTTCATTAAAATAACCAATGAAACAGGTTCCTAAACCAAGTTCTTGAGCCTGTAAAACAAAATGCTCACTTGCTATACCTATATCAATAAGATAATATTGGGTTCCGGTGATTCTTGCTCCTAACCTTGCTATAAATTTTTCCCTATCGGCAACTACAACTACTATAGAGGGGACCTCAAATAAAAATTTATTTATTACACCGTATATTCCCTTTGTGGCAATGCTCGCTATTTCTTTAATAAGATTTTTATCATCCACAACAAGGAATCTCCAGGGCTGAGAATTACACGCAGATGGTGCAAATCTTGCAGCCTCAATACACTTTAAAATTTTCTCTTTTTCCACTGGTTTATCTTTAAATTTTCTGCAACTGTATCTTTTTAAAATTAATTCATAAAATTCCATATTTTATTTTAAAATAATTTTCCTATTTTAATAAAAAAACATTACCAATTCTTACATTTTTTAGCCCTTTTTCCCTTGCAATTTCATAAAACCTTTCTGCCTCCTTCCTAAAATTCTGTCTTACATCATCCATTTCAAAATGTGGAGCAAAAGCAAGTAAAGCATATGGAATTTCAGGATTTAAATTTGATATAAACTCTGCAATCTTTGAAATCTCATACTCATCCACAAACCCTGGAACCATAAGTGTTGATACACATAAATGTTTTGAAGAAAACTCACCAAGATAGTTTACTGAAAACTCAAAATTTTCAAAAACTTTTCTACCATCACTTCCTGTTAAAGCAAAATAAACTTCCGCTGAATAAGCCTTTATATCAAACTTTAAAATTCCACCGCTTTCCCTAACAACATCTAAAACCCTTAACAATATTTTTCTATTCCACATTCCATTGGATTCATAACAGATAACCTTTCCCATTTTAATAGCTTCTTCAGCAACCTTTAAAGAGTGGATAACCTGGGTTGTAGGGTCACCACCGAAAAAACAAATACAGTAAACTTGAGGATTTAAAGCTTTTACAAGTTCAATATAGGAAGAGGGTTTTTCCTTCCAGGGTTTTGTAAATCTAAAATGATAATTCTGACAGAACAGACAATTTAAAGAACAGGTTTCATAAAATACTGCCAAATTATATTTACCATAAGCCTTATGTCCTGAACAAATCCAGTCTGCAACACAGTTTGTAGGAAGGGGGTCATAATAAAATTTAAAATAACCCTCATCATACTCACAGAAATTGAAAATCCTTTTATTTTTAGCCATTCTCAAACCACAGAACCCCTTTTCCCCTTCTCCAAGAATACACTCCCTTGCACAAAGAAAGCACTTTATACCTTCCCTTTTATCAGGAAAAGAAAGTTCATATTTTCCCCTTGATTTTTTGTGAATAGAAATTAACTCATCCTTTATATTTTCAAAATTATTAATCAAACAATTCTTACATATTCTTAAAATTGAAGGAATGTAATCGAAATTTTTTTTACATACCTCACATCTCATAAAAATTTTTCGGCTTTTTCTATATCTTCCCTTCTATCAACTGGCACAGTGTCTCTTTCTGCAAAAATACAGTAAACTGGGACTCCATTTTCAAGTAATCTAAGTTGTTCAAGTTTTTCTATACTTTCAAGATAACCTTCCTTTAAATTAACAAATTTTTCAAGTATATCCTTACGGTAAATATAAACACCTATATGCTTTAAATAAAAGGGAGGATTGAAATCTCTTCCAAAGGGAATTTTTGTTCTTGAAAAATAAAGTGCTTTACCTTCTCTATCAATTACAACCTTAACTGTATCAGGACTATCAATACCTTCAGAAGTTCTCTTAACCAGTGTAGCCGAAGGATAACCATTTTTAACTGTTTCCTCTATCAATCTAACGAGGTCATTTTCAAAAATTGTAGGCTCATCTCCCTGTAAATTTACAATATAATCATAATCCATAGATTTTGTTACATAATATATCCTGTCTGTTCCGGAAGGAATAGAAGGATGGGTTTTTATAACCCTTGCATTGAATTTTTCACAAGCTTCTTTTATCCTATCATCATCAGTTGCTATAATTATTTCAATTGACTCAAAGAAATTCTCAAGAATCTCTCTTACCTTTTCAGCCTTTATGTAAACCCATTCAATCATAGTTTTACCTTTTAAAATAGCAAGAGGTTTACCTGGAAACCTTTTTGAAGAATACCTTGAAGGAATTGCAATTACAAGTTTCATTTAAATATTAACATAGGAACCATCGTGACAGGCAAAACAGATCTCATTACCGAGAACTTTTTTTAAACCTTCAAGAGTCATGTAGGTTAAAGTATCAACACCTATTTCTCTTGCTACTTCCTCCACTCCTTTAAAGGAGGCTATAAGTTCTTCCCTCGTTGGAGTATCAATACCATAAAAACAGGAATATCTTATAGGAGGAAAAGTAATGGCAAGATGAATCTCTTTTGCTCCCTTTTCCCTTAATAATTTAACCATCTTACTTGATGTGGTTCCCCTTACAATACTATCATCAATCAGAATAATCTTTCTGCCTCTAACATTTTTCTCAATTGGTGTTAAGGTATAGAAAACCTGTTTTCTTCTTATTTCCTCAGAAGGTTTTATAAAATTTCTTCCTCCGTACCTATGTTTTTCAAGAACATCCACAAGTGGAATTTCTATACCCTTTTCTTTTAATCTTTTAAAAAACCCTTCAGCAGCAGCCCTTGATGTTTCAGGAACAGGAGCAATAATTGTATCCTTAAAATCAAAATTTTTATGAGATTCAAGAAAAAGGGCACATAAAACTTTTCCAAGTTCTTCCCTGTACTCAAAAATCTGCTTTCCCTTATATTTTGAAGTTGTCCTTGAAAAATAAACAATCTCAAAGGAACAGAACTTATTTTCTTTTTTAAAAAGTTCATATTTTTTAATATTTAAATCTTTATCCACCAGCAAGAGATTACCTCTTTCCACTTCATAGAATTCATTGAATCCAAGTTTCTCAAGAACAATTGTTTCTGAAGTAATTGCTATTCTATCATCATCAAAGGAATAAAAAAGTGGTCTTATACCATAGGAATCTCTCAGGGCAAATAGAAAGTTCCCTTTTAAAATCCCAAGAAGAGAGTAACCACCTTTTAAATTCCTTAAACAATTTTCTGAAAATTTTAAAATTTCCTTTTCCTTTTTAAATATTGAAAAGAAAGCAATAATATCTATTCCTGATTTAAAGCCTGGTTCACCGAATTTTTCAAGAATTTCCGAAACATTATAAATATGACCATTGTGAATCATAGCAAGGGATTCATGTTCAATTGGCTGAGCTTCATCCTTTGACTGGGTGGTAGGATACCTTGTCTGTCCAATGAAACCCATACCTTCTATACTTTTAATAACTTCTCTCCTAAAAACCTGATCTACAGAACCCTGACCTTTTATCAACTTGCCTTCAAAGGTGTATATACCTGCTGCATCCTGACCTCTGTGCTGAAGCATTTCAAGAGAAATATAAGCAACTTCACCTAAATCCTTCCTTTCTCTCTTCTCCAGATAGCCTATTATTCCACACATTTTAAATGCTCCTTATAATTGAAAGGGCATAATCAATACCAGAGGAAGAAACATACTTAGGTTTTGTTACTGTATCACTTCTTAAATCAACTATTTTATTCATAGTTTAAAAATGATAAGGTATTTAAGTATCATAAATAAATGAGAATAATATTCCTTGGAACCGGAACAGGTGTTCCTGAAAAAAATAACTCTCCAAGTTCTCTATTGATTGAACATATGAATACAAAAATCATCCTTGATTTTGGTGAAGGAATGATGAAAAATCTGGTAAGGAAAAATATAAGGATAAATGATATAGAAGCGGTTTTCCTAACTCATTTTCATATAGATCATGTAATAGGAATTATTCCCCTTTTATTTGCCTTTAGGTTCGAGGCGGATCCAAGAAAAAAGGAATTTTTTATTTTTGGGCCCGAAGGACTTAAAGAATTGATTGAAAATATATTTAAATTATTTGAAGGTCAGATTGAACCTAAAAATTATAAATTAAAAGTTTATGAGATAAATCCCGGAGAAGAATTTAAATTTAAAAAAATAAAAATAAAAACCTTCAAAACAAAACATAGAGCAGAAAGTATAGGATACATTTTAAATGTAAAAGACAAAAAAATTGTTTATACAGGTGATACTGATTATGATGAAAATTACAAGGAAATTTTAAAAAATGTAGATATTTTGATAACAGAATGTTCGGTTCCTATTGAAATTGAAAATCATATGAATCCTCAAAAGGTTTTAAAATTAATAAAAGATATAAATCCCTTTAAAACATATTTAATTCATCTATATCCGATTATGGACAGAAAAAAAATAAAAAAATATTTTAAAGATAAAACAGGTAAAAAAGTAATTATACCTCCTCAATTTTACGAAATAAAGATTTGATTTTTTAAAGGTTTTTTACATATTCTTAAAATATGGAAAAGGCATTGGAGTGTGATTTAAAATATTTTTCATTAAGTGAAATTTTACAATTAATGGAGAAATTTAAAAAGACAGGTAAGATAGAGATAAATTATAGGGATAAAAATGGGGAAATATTTTTGGAAGAAGGAAGATGTGTTCATTCCCACATACAAAATAAGGACGGTATTGATGCCCTTTATGAAATGGCTCAACTTGTTGAAGGTAAACTCACATTTTTTCCTTCAATACTTTCAGAGAGGAAAACAATCTCAGCACCTTTTACAGTATTAAAGGATGAAATTGAAAAAAGAAGTTACGAAATAAAGGGTTTAAAGGAAAAATTACCGGAACTTGATACTGTAATGGTAAAAAGTGATAAACCCCCATCTCCGGAACTTACTCTAAGAAAAACTGACTGGAAGATACTTACATTAATGGACGGAAAAAAAACTTTAAGGGAAATAATTGAGCAAAGTGGTTTTGGTTTACTTGAAAGTTACAAGAGTTTAGTTTATCTAAAAGAAAAGGGACTTATAATTGACCCCGAAGAAAGTAAAAAGGCAAGAGAAAATTTAATGAAATTCCTTAATGAATGGTTAAAAGAGTTATCAGGTGAAATAGAAAGTGAAATTAATAAACAGAGTGTATTTATAATTGAAACAGTTAAAAAAACAAATCCTGAAATAGGAAACTCAATTAACTTTAAAAAAGAATTTAAAATATCTGAAAATATTAACCTGTCCTTTAAAGATATAGAAGAAATAAAAAGAAATCTTGATGAGATATTTAAAGGTAAACTTGAAGAAATATTTGGTAAAATTCTTGCGAGAAAAAAATATGAAACATTAAAGAAAAAATTATGAAAGAAATAATTGAAAAATTAAAGAAGGAGGTTAATAATTTAAAGGGGATAGTTATATGTGACCTTAACAAAGAAGAGATTCTTGAAAGGGATGGTAGAACAGAACTTTTTGAAGATGGAATCCTTTTAATAGGTTCAACGGTAAAACTTGCTCTTGAAAAAAATATAGGAAAGAACAAATTTGATCTGATAGAAATAGAGCTAAAAAGTGGAGAGAAAATTAATCTATTTATGAAGGAAAACTTATTAACAGGTGTTATTGGGGAAGAACTGGATTTAAACAAAATAAAAGAAATTATCACAAAGTTTGAACCTTTAAAAGAAATAAAAGAGGAGAAGAAAATAGAAGAGGAAATAAAAGGAGAAAGACCGGAAGAAAAGGTTCCTGAAATAGAAAGAAAGGAAGAAATTAAAGAATATGTACCTACACCGGAAGAGAAAGCAGTTTTAAATAAGATAGAGCAGATAAATGAATTAATAAAGGAATTTGCACCTGGTGATGAGATGAGATGGGCGAAAGTGGCAATTGCTAAAATAAAAGATACCTCTCCAGAACTCTCTCAGATAATTTTGCAGGAAGATAAAGAAATTAAAATAAATATCCCTTTAAAGGAAAAAATAAAGGAAGAGGAAATTAATAAAGCTTTCAGGGCTGTAATTGATATAATATGGAAAATGGCTGTCTCAAAATATGGTGTTGAAGAAGCAAGAAAGAAGGTAAAAAAAGTTGCTGAAAAATTAAAATTAATATAATGGAAAATTTAAAATTTGCCTCAATCCTTGAAAAAGGTAATTTGACCCTTTTAAGAGGAGAATTAAAAGAAGAATATAGAAGAATTATAATTGCATTAAAGGAAGCATGGGATTTTTCAGGACTTACAATCCAGAATTTAAGAATAGTTTTCAATGATGAAACATTAATTTTTAAGGAAGAGAATATAGATAAAATTCTCATTATTTTTGGTAAGGGTGAAATAGAGGTGGAGAGTGTAGAAAAAGAATTAAAGGTAATGGAAAAGAAGATTCCTCCAAAGGAGGCTCCTGAGAAAAAAGAATTAGAAATTATTGAAAAACCCTTAGAAGAAGATATTTTTGATAGAGCTTTTGAAATTACAGTTAAGCATTTATCCTTATTCGGTGAAACGGTTTTTGAAAATATTCTGAAGGAAATGAAGATAGATAAGAAAAATTGCCCACCGAGACTATTCAAAAGATTTTTAAAAAAAATTGAAGAATCAGCCCAGATGATTGTAGGTCCTTCAAAAGCTAAGGATATGTCAAAGGAAATTGAATCTTTGATAAAATGAAAATTTTAAATCCAAATTTAATTGAAGAAGACATCTCGCTTACTGAACTTTTAAGACCAGGGAAATTAAATGAATTTATTGGAAAGGAAAAAATTAAAGAAAATTTAAAAATTTTTATAGAGGCAGCAAAAAAAAGAAATGAACCACTTGACCATGTTATTTTCACTGGTCCTCCAGGACTTGGTAAAACAACTTTATCTCATATAATAGCCTACGAAATGGGAACAAACATAAAGGTAGTATCGGCACCTGTTATTGAAAGACCTTTTGACCTTGCCGGAATTTTAACAAATTTGAATAAAAGTGATATTCTCTTTATAGATGAGATTCACAGGTTACCAAGAAATGTTGAAGAGTATTTGTATTCTGCTATGGAAAACTATGAAATTGAGATAATAGTTGATAAGGGTCCAAATGCGAAATCTATAAAACTAAAACTAAAACCATTTACACTTATAGGTGCAACAACAAGAATGGGGCTTTTAACAAGTCCCATGCAATCAAGATTTGGAATTCAGATGAGGATTGATTACTATGAAACTGAAGAATTAAAGGAAATAATCAAAAGATCCGCTAAAATTTTAAACATAAAAATTGAAGAGGATGCTGCTTTTGAAATTGCAAGAAGAGGAAGGGGGACACCAAGGATTGTTAATAGATTGTTGAAAAGGGTAAGAGATTTTGCCGATTATAAATTAAAGGAAAAAATTGACCTTGAAATCACAAAGTTTGCACTTGAAAAACTTGAAGTTGATGAACTTGGACTTAATGAGATGGATAAAAAAATTTTATACTGCATTTATGAAAAATTTGGAGGTGGACCAGTCGGTCTTAAAACAATTTCCCAGGCAGTTGGAGAGGACATAGGAACAATTGAAGAGGTGTACGAACCTTTTCTTTTGAGAGAAGGTTTAATAGAGAGAACCCCGAGGGGAAGAAAGTTAACAAAAAGAGCATTAAAACACCTTGGTATAAGGGGAAACACAATATTTGAAAGGTTATGAAAGAAAAAATTTTAAAAAATCTTCTTTATGGATTCAGAAAAAAATTACTCTTAACCTTTTTCCCCTACACTCTTATTATAATAATTTTCTTCGCTCTTTTTTTCCTTTTTTATATGCGGGATACAGCAAGAAGAAATATTCTAAATTATTCTGACAGCCTTGCAAAAGTTACAATTGAAAGAATTAAACTTTCACTTTTATTCGAGGATTCTCTTTTAATTAAGAACATCCTGAATGAACTTATTAAAAACGAAAATATTATATATATATCAGTTTATTCAGGAGATTCTTTAAAAAAATTTTATGAAGTAGGGGAAGAGCCAAAGAAGGCACATTTTGAAAAGGGAGAATCAGGAGATTGCTCTTCCTGTCATAGAAAAAAAGAAAGAAATGTGTTTTCAGAAACAGGAAAATATCTTGATATGATATACCCAATATTACCACCTGAAAATAAAAAACCCATAGGATTTTTAAGACTTGTAACAAGTAAAAAGGATATTGTAGAAGCAGAAAAAAGAGCAGGTATGGCAGCTTTTATTTTTTCAATCCTTTTTCTTATTGTGGGTGGAGTAATTTCCTTTATTCTTTCAATGATACTTATAAATCCAATTAACATATTTAAAAATAAATTAAAGGAAATTGCCGAAGGTGAAGCAGATCTAAGAGTTACAATTAAACTTGATGGGAAGGATGAATTTTCTGAAATGGCAATTTTCTTCAATGAATTCATAAACAAATTGAGAACAAATGTATCAAAGACCCTTGAAACATCAGAAAAGATCAGGGAATTTTCAGAAAATATTTCAAGTGCTACTCAGGAATTAACTGCTTCATCAAATGAAGTAACAGATACAGTTCAGAAAATGGCTTCACTTGCCTCAGAAACTGCATCAAGTGTGATAGATGCCTCAAAATCAGTTAAAGAAATATTAGAACTTTCCCTTTCAACCTCTGAGGAATCAAGAGAAATGGAGGATCTGGAAAAGGATGCTCTTGAATTCACAAGAAAGGGGAGAGAAGTATCAGAAATGGTGATGCAGAAATTGACTGAAATGCAAAATGATATAACATCATTAAGGAATAATGTTGAGACCCTATCCCAAATGTTAAGAGGGGTTAGAGAAATAACTGAAAGTATTCAGGGGTTTATGAAAAGAACAAATCTTTTATCTTTGAATGCTTACATAGAAGCAGCAAGGGCTGGGGAATACGGAAAGGGTTTTGCTATAGTGGCACAGGAAATAAGAAAACTGGCTGAAGATTCAAGAACCTCCTCAATAAAAATTCAGGAAATAGTAGAAAATATAAATCAGGGTATGCAGGAGACTTTGAATGCAATGAAAAAGGTAAACGAAACTCTTTTAAGTTCAAGGGAAATCATATTTGAAGCAGTCTCTCAACTTAAAAAAATAGCTGACCAGACTGAAGAAACAATGGAAAGAACAAGTAAAATTGCAAAACTTTCACAAAAGGAAAGGGAAGAAATTGAAAAACTTGCGAAATTTATGGATAGAGTTGGAGAGATGTCAGAGAGTGTATCTGTATCTTCCGAGCAGATAGCCGCAAGTATGGAAGAACAGCTCGCATCAATGGAAGAGATAACGGGAGCAGTTTCTGAACTTTCTAAACTTGGTGATGAACTTAAACTTATTCTCGGTAAATTCAAAGTTTAAAAAAATAATTTTTATTTCTTTTTTTCTTCTCTCATGTAAAAAGGGAACATTAGAAAATTTTTATTTTGAATATTATGATTTTGAAGGTAAAGCAGAGTACATAAGTGATAGGGGAGAAAGTAGTTTAATTTATCCACTGAAGGATACTGTAGCAGAAGAGGAGAACTTTAAAAAATTTATATTTCTTGATGAAACAAAAATTTTAAAAAGGAAAGAAAATTTTTTATATGAATTAAAAAAAGTAAAATTTTATTTTCAAGATATTACACTTGATAATTTTTCAGTTCCCTTTCTTGATGTTTTCCCAATAGAAGGGGAAAAAATAGATTTTAATTTTAAAAGAACTTATGTGTTAGGGAGTGATACACTTTTATTTAAATTTGAGAGAAAAATAAGAACAGAAAAGGAAAAAGAAAATTATATAGTGGAACTTTTTGATACTGAAATAACAATATTCGATAATGAAAGAACCATAAGAAAAGACACTATTTCTTTCATCCTTGAACCCCGAAAACTTCCCCAAATA
>CBFGJR010000188.1:0-14881 GCA_965649145.1 Caldifarciminota bacterium
AAGTTATTTTTAATCATATTTTTAAATCTTTCAAAAAATATATATGGAGATTTCCTTTATTTTCCAAAGGAGAATAAGGATTCAATAATAATTCATTTAGAAATTCCAGTTAATTTTCTTGTTTTTAGTAAGTACAGAGGGAATTATTTTACGGAGATGGAAATAAATTTTGCAGTTTATGATAAAAATGGGGAACTTATAAGGGGAGAAAGGATAACGGAGAGAATAGAGATTTTAAAATTTCCAAAAGACTCTATTATTTTAAAAGAATTTGTGATTCTGGATACTTTAAGGGATAAAAAAATTTCGGTTAAAATAATAAATTTTGAGAAGGAATGGAAGATGGAAAGAAATTTTAAGAGGGAAGGTGAAATTATTATTGGTGATATTGTTTTTACTGATGATAGTAATAAGGTAATTTATAAGGTTGAGAAAAATAAGAGTATAAAAGTTTTAATGCAAATTTTTTCAAAGAAAGAAATTGATGAGGATTTTAAAATTGAATTCTGGAGAAAAAATAAGATTGAAAAATATTTTAAAGACCATTTAAAGGGTAAGGGGAATATTAGTATAATGAAAGAAATAGATTTAGAAGGTCTAAGAGCAGGTGATTATAAAGTAAGAGTTTATTTTGAGAAATCAAAAAAGTATGTTGAAAAAACGCTGAGTTTCTATGGTATATATTTATTTAAAGATGAGAATTTTTATATGATAGTTGATGCCCTTTATTATTTTGCAAACCCAAATGATGTTGACTCTTTGAGACTTTCACCTTATAATAAAAGGGAAGAATACTGGGAAAAATTCTGGTCAAAAAGAGATCCAACCCCTTTAACACCTGAGAACGAGTTTGAGGAAGAATTCTTAAAGAGATTTTATTATGCAAATGAAAATTTTAGCACTCTTAATATACCAGGTTATAGAACACCAAGGGGAAGAATTTATATTTTGTATGGTGAACCTGACGAGATTGAAAGGCATCCATTTGAGATAGACTCCTATCCTTACGAAATATGGTATTATTATAATAAAAAACTGAAATTTGTTTTTGTTGATAGAAAGGGTACAGGTGAATATGAACTTGTTCCTTCTGAGTCTTATAGGTATATCTCTCCTTGGAGATAAAAATATTATTTCTGATTTAAGCGTTTTTTCCTTAAATGATTCAACTTCATATATAGAATTTATTTATTTCCTTTCACCAGATTATTTAAAAACTCTTAAAAAAAATTATTTTGATTTAGAAAATAAGATTTTTATTTTTGATAAAAATGGGAAAAAAATAGCATCTGATTCCTGGAAAAAAAGGTATAATTTTAAAAGTAGTGATTCTTATATTGCAGATATATTTAATTTTATATTAAAAACAGGAGAGTATAAAGTATCTATTAGACTCAAAACAAGGGAATTTGAATACAAAAAAGATACGACTCTTTTAATACCGTATTTTTCAAAAACAAACCTTTCAGATATCCAGATATTTAAAGAACTTTCAACTGATAAAAATAAATATCCTTTTAAAAAACATAGTTTCTCTTTTATTCCCTCTCCTTTTTTCTCGTATCCTGATTCCTTTGCCTATTATTATTTTGAAATATATAATCCCTGCCCTTTATTTTTTGTTTATTTTGAAATAAGAGACAGTTTGAACAATGTATGGCTTTCAAACACCGAAGAAAAGAAAAATATTGAAGTGGCAAGTTTTATATACGGGAAGATCCCAGTTTATGCATTTGAAGGAGGAACATATTTCTTTAAAGTAATTCTTTTTGATACCCTTAAAAATTTATTAGCGGAGAAAGAGAAGAAATTTATTTATTTTTCTCAAAGATACCTGCAAAAGAAAATGGCATTAGAAAAATACGAGGATTATCTTTCATTCATTGATTTTTTTGCAACAAAAGATGAAATGAAGGAATTAAAAAAACTTTCGGGGAATGCAAGGATTACATTTCTGAAAAAATTCTGGAACAAGTTTGACCCTGACCCTTCAACACCTGTTAATGAATTTTTAACAGTATTTATAGCAAGGGTTGAATATGCAGATAAGAATTTCGGAACACTTTTTAAAAAGGGAAGATACACTGATAGGGGTAGAATATATATAAAATATGGACCACCTGATGAGGTTAAAAGAAATCCATATCCTGTTGAGATTCGTGACTGGGAATCATGGTTTTATAAGGCGCCCACAAAAAATCAATATATTTTTATGGATTTAAAAGGGGATGGTAATTATATTTTAATTTATTCTTCAAATCCAGAAGAACCAGGAAGGGCGGATTGGAAAAACTATGTGCCACTGGAAGAGATAGAGGTTTTGAAATAATAAAGAATTTTTTAATATTTTTTTCAGGAACCTTCATAAGTCGTATTTTTGGTTTTATAAGGGAGATATTTATTGCTTTTTCTCTTGGTGCAACACATTTTGCTGATATTTTATATGTTTCTTTTAGGATTCCCAATTTTTTAAGGGATATAGTTGCAGAAAATGCAATTCAAACTGCATTTGTTCCAAATTATATAAAATGGAAAGAAAAAAAAGAAGATATAAAACCTTCTTCAAACATTTTTCTAATATATCTAATTTTTTCAACACTTCTTGTGATTCTGGGAATAATATTTTCTCCGCTCATAGTAAAAATAACCGCGTTTGGATTTACAAAAATTCTCTGGAAATATAACTTAACTGTCAAACTAACAAGGGTTCTCTTTTTTCTGATAATATTTCTATTTCTTTCTGCTTTTTTAAGTGGAGTACTTAATGCCGAGAAAAAATTTTTCCCCTCCTCTTTCTCCCCTGCTGTTTTTAACATAACTTTTCTTTTGATAGGTTTTCTTTCTTATATAGAGTTTAAAAATGATAAAAAAATTTTAACATTTTTATTTGGCATTGGTCTTTTAACCGGAATATTGATGCAATCTGTTTTTTTATTGCCTTTTGTTTTAAAAGGAAAATTTTTCAAATTTAAACCATCTTTTAAAAAAGAAGAAATTAAAAAACTTAAACCCTTTTTCCTTTTATTATTCCCTGTAATTTTAAGCACTTCCTTAAACCAGATAATACTTTTTATTTCAACCCTTCTTTCATCCTTTTTAGGTGAAGGTAAAGTAGCAGTGTTAAATTATGCTTACAGGGTGATGCATCTCCCAATTGCATTTCTTGGTGTTGGAATTGCTGTAACAACATTACCTGATATGGTAAGAGAAAAAGAAAAGGAAAATTATCTTTTAACTATTTATAAAGAAATAGTTTTTATTTTGCTTCCCGTTATAATTTTTATGATTGTACATTCTTATGAAATAATCAAAATCTTATACCAAAGAGGCGCCTTTACCGAAATTGACACTTGCACAACTTCAAGTGCATTTATAATGTATTCTTTTTCAATTTTATTTTTTTCCCTTTCAAAAATAAATTTAAATTATTTTTACAGTCAAAATAAAATAGTTGAACCAATGCTTTCATTTTTCTTTAGCACTTCCTCTTATATCCTGTTTGCCCCTCTTTTTTCAAAAATTTTAGATGTTTCAGGACTTGCCCTTTCAAGTTCAATTGCCTCATTCACTCAATTCATATTTTTACTTTCAAGGATGCCCTCTTTTATATTTCAATTTCCCAATAAATTTAAATTCTTTCTTTTTCTTTTATTTTTTTCATTCATATTGTATATTAAACTTGTAGACATTATAATTATTGAACTTGCAATTGATTCAATTTTTTTAATTTTGTTTTATTTAACTCTTAAAAAGATATGGAGGTGAAGAGAATAATTGAAGCAATCTTATTTGCTTCTTCCAGGCCGGTTTCAATTAAAAAACTTAAGGAAATTACAGGTCAAAAAAAAGAAGTTATAGAAAAGGCATTAGAAGAGTTGAAGGAGGATTACAAGGAGCATTCCTTTCAGATAATTGAAGTAGGCGGCGGTTTTTCCCTTTATACAAAACCCGAATATTCTGATTATATAAAAAAGATTTCAAAAGATAAAAGAATAAAATTATCAAAGCCTGCAATGGAAACACTTGCAATAATTGCGTACAAACAGCCAATTTCAAAGGCAGAGATTTCAAGAATTAAAAAATGCTCACCAGAATGGACAATTAAAGTCCTATTAGAGAAAGGACTCATAAAACCAGTCGGAAGGCTTCCTGTCCCTGGAAGACCAATTCTTTTTGGAACAACACAGAAGTTTCTTGAAGTATTTGGACTATCTTCACTTGATGAACTCCCGAAAATTGAATGAAAAACATTAAAATTTTTATATGGATATTAAGGATTTCAATGATAATTCTTTCTTCTCCTCTTATCTTTTTAACTTTCTTATTGAAGAATGTTCAAATGGATATTGAAAATAAAATCGTTGAGAGTGAATTTTTTAATGCAAAAATTTTTACTCGCCTTTTAAAGGAGGAAAAGTTTTTTATACCTTCTCATCCATATTTTGATGTATTTTTAATAGATACAACTTCTTTTTCAATAAAAAAAATATGGGGAGAAGAAAGAATAGAAAATATAAAAAAAATTTTTGATGATTATTTAAATGGAAAATATACAAGGTTGACTTTATTTACTCAAAAGGGGATAATAATAGAAAAGTATTCAGGAGATACACTTATAATCTTTTCCAGATCTTCTTTACCTCTTTATCTTTCAAATATAAAAAGAATTTACAATTTTTCTTTCATTATTGGCATAATATGGCTATTTTCTGGTTTTTTACTTGGTTTTTTGATATCTTTGCCATATGAAAGGATATTCAGAAAATTCCGAAAAGGGGAAATTGAAGGAATTGATTTTTTAAAGGATTTTTTAAAAAAAGAAGATATTTATAAACTTTTAAAAACAAAGGAAATTAAAGAAAGGGAAGAGAAATTTTTGCTTATTTCAGAAATCACCTCTTCCTTTTTACATGAAATAAGAAATTCACTTTCTTCTTTAAATGCATTCTTATCTTTAATGAAGGTTAAGGATAAAGAACTTGAAGAATCTTTTTATTCTATTAAAGAAGAGATAAAAAACATAACCGAATCACTTTTCTCTTTCAATGAAATAATAAGGACCCAGAAGATTAAAGATTTAAAAATGGTTAATTTGAAAGAGATTGTTGAAAACTCAATAGAAGAATTTGTTTTGAAATTTAAAGATAAAAAATTTAATATAAAAACTAATTTAGAGGATATAAAAATTTATGTTTCTCCATTCCTTGTAAAAAGGGCAATTTTTAACATAATAAAGAATTCTTACGAGGCAATAGGTGAAAATGGTAATATTGAAATTTTTTCTAAATTATCGGATAATATAATATCTTTAATAATAGAGGATGATGGATGCGGAATGAAAGATGAAGAAATAGAAAAAGCACCTTTACCATTTTATACAACAAAACAAGGAGGGCTGGGTCTTGGACTTTCATTTGTCAAAAAGGTTATGGAACTGCATGGTGGAGAGATGTTAATAGAAAGAAGGATGCCAAAAGGTTTAAGGGTTATATTAAATTTTAAATTCTATGAAAGTATGGGTTCTTGACGATAATAAGAGTTTTTGCAATTTGATTTCCCAGTTTATCAAGGGAAGAGGGTATGAGGTTGCATCCTTTTATGATCCTCAAGATTTTTTAGAAAAACTTGCGAAAGATTCACCCGATTTTGTTCTACTGGATTTAAAATTGCCAAAAATAAATGGAATTGAAGTTTTGAGAAAGATAAAGGAGAAAGATGAGAATATAAAGGTAATAGTTATAACTGCTTTTGGTTCAATTGAAAATGCAATTGAAGCAATAAAAAATGGTGCATACTATTTTCTTACAAAACCTTTTGAAAGCGAAGAAATAATAATTTTAATGCAAAAGGCAATTGAAGAGGAAAAATTGAAAATTGAAAATATAGAACTTAAGAAAAAATTAAAGGAAAAAGAAGAAATTGAAATAATAGGAGAAAGCAAAGCGATAAAGGAAGCAATAAGCCTTTTGAAAAAGGTTGCACTCTTAGATACAACAGTGCTTTTAATTGGTGAATCAGGAACAGGGAAAGAACTTTTTGCAAGAAAAATACATGTTGAAAGTAAAAGGAGAGGTCCTTTTGTTCCAGTAAACTGTGCAGCAATACCAAGGGAACTTTTAGAAAATGAACTTTTTGGTTCTGAAAAGGGGGCATTCACAGGGGCAGTTGCAAGAAAGATAGGAAAATTTGAAGTTGCAAATGGTGGAACACTATTTTTAGATGAAATATCAGAACTTGATTTTGATTTACAGGCAAAACTTTTAAGGGCTATTGAGTTTAAAGAAATAGAAAGGCTTGGTGGTATAAGACCTATAAAGGTTGAAGTTAGAATTATTGTTGCTACAAATAAAGACTTAAAGAAACTACTTGATGAAGGTAAATTCAGGGAAGACTTATATTACCGTATTTCCACATTTCCTATTTATCTTCCGCCATTAAGAGAGAGAAAAGAGGATATATTAATTCTTGCAGATTATTTTCTTGAAAAATTTAAAAAAGCATTCAATAAAAAAGATCTATATTTTTCAGAAGAGGTAAAAAAATTCTTTCTTGAATACAGTTGGCCTGGAAATGTAAGGGAACTTGAGAATGCTATTGAAAGGGCTTCAATACTTGCTGATAAAGAGATAAGTTTAGATTCTTTCCAGTTTCCGCTTAGAGAAGAAAGAATGAAAGATTTTTTATCTTTGCCAAAGGATATTTCTTTAAAAGAGGCGACTCAAACTTTTACAAGGAAAATTGAGAGATATTTAATAGAGGATGTTTTAAAAGAGACAAAAGGAGATAAAAAGAAGGCGGCAAAAATTTTAAAAATTTCAAGGAAAACACTTTATAAAAAATTGAAGGAATTAAAAATTGAATAAGTTTTGTAAATTCTCCTTTCTTTCTTTATAATAATAAAAATTTTTAGGAGGTGTGATGAAAAATTTTAAATATATAATAATATTTTTTATTTCTTTCCTTTTTGTATGTGCAAAAGAAAGACCAAGGGATATATTCAAAAAAATAAACAATGCAATAAAGAAAAGCGATATAAATGCTTTAAAAAATTGTTATACGGAAGAAACTCAAACTCTTTTTTCAAAACTTGATGAAGTACAGGGTAGAAAAGTTCCCTGGTATAAAGAGATCGTTCATGCAGGAATTCAAGAAGAGCCAAAAGTAATAAATGAGAAGATAGAAAAAGATAGGGCATTTTTGACAATTGAGCATCAGAATAGGCAAGCGAATATTTCCCTTGTAAAAGTGGGAAAGGAATGGAAACTTGATTTAACAAAGGAACTTACTTTTATATTAAATATAATTGAGCAGGAAAAAATGTTAAAGGAAGAGGAAAAGACGGAAAAGAAATAGTTGATTTTTATCCTTTTTTTATTTTAAAATATAGCTTTTATGAGTGAAATAAGCCCAACAAGGATGAATTTACTTTTAAAGAAAAAGCAGGTTGAGGTGGCAAAATCAGGTGCGCAGCTTTTAAAAAATAAAAAGGATGCGCTTCTTAATGAGTTTATGAAAATGCTCCCTGAAATATTAAAGAAAAGGAAAAAGTTGGAAGAAAGTGCTCAAAGAGCAATGAGAACGCTCCTTTTAACTCTTGGAGTTGATGGAAAAGAGGAGGTAAGGTCTGCTTCTTTCAGTGCAAAGAAAGAGTATTTAGTAAAAGTTTCTGAAAAAAAACTATGGGGTGTTAGATTCCCTGAAGTTAGTTCTTCTAATGGGAGAAAGAACATAATTTCAAGGGGATATTCTCCATTAAGTATTACTTCAAGGATTGATGAAACTGCTGACGATTTTGAAAAATTGTTAGATGACCTTGTTAAAAGTGTTCCTGATGAAATAAAAATGAAAAGGATAGGAGAAGAAATTAAAAAGACTACAAGAAGGGTCAATGCTCTTGAACAAAAAATAATTCCCGAGATTAAGGAACAGATTTCTTATATAAGAAGGGTTTTAGAGGACAGAGAAAGGGAGGATAAGTTCAGATTAAAGAGGCTAAAGGCAAAAAGGGGGAAATAAAATGCTAATGCAAAAACTCAGAGAAAAAACAAAGCTCATATTATGGATTGTAACAATAGCATTTTTAGGATGGATTTTACTTGACCTTGGTATGGACATAGTTGGTGCAAGGATCAGGAAACCCTATGAGATGGGTTTTATAGCAGAGGTTGAAGGATTCAGAATCCCCTATGATTTTTACAGGGATATGCTTTATCGTATGTTGCAGGATTCTTCAAGAAAAAGAGGTGAATTGACAGAATTTGAAGAAAAAAATATTGAAAAAAACGCCTGGTTTAAAATGATAGAAGAGATAAGGTTTAAAAAAATAGCAGAAAAAAGGAACATTTTTTTAAGTGATTCAACTATTTTATTTTTGCTTTTAAATTATCCACCTCCACAGATTTACAGGGATACATTTTTCAGGCGTGGTGATACCTTTGATGTTAATAAATACAGGCAGTTTATCTTAAATCCTTCAAATTACCAGTTTGCAGTGGAATACGAAAATTTAATAAGGGAAAATTTTCCAAAGGAAATTATGAGATTTGACCTTATGACTTTAATTCATCCCGATCCTCAAAATATAATAAATAATTTAAAAAGAAATAAAACAAAATATCAATTTGAATATGTGCTTTTAAATCCTTATCGTTATAATTTAGAGGAGGAAATAAAAGATGAAGAAATCCTTAGTTATTATAATTTGCATCCTGATGAATTTAAAGATGAAGGCACTGTTAACCTTTTGATGGTTATCTTCTGGAAAAAGCCTTCCCGTGAAGATACAAATTCAAAAATCATTGAAGCAAAAGGTGTAAGAGATTTGATAATCCAAGGCACACCTTTTGAGGATGCAGTTAAAAGTTATGCAAGCTCTGACACTTTAAAAAAGACAGGTGGATTTTTAGGCAAGTTCAAAATGAGCGATTTCCCTGAAAATGTAAGAAAAGTTCTTGATACATTAAAAAATATTTCTGAGCCCTCTTTTTGGAAAGATAGAATATATCTTTTTAAAATAGAAAAAAAGGAAAAAGACAAAGTTTTTCTTAAAGGAATAGATTTTATAATAAAAACAAGCGATGCAACAAAGGCAGGGTTAAGGGAAAAATCCTTAGAGTTTCTAAGACTTTCAAAAGAAATTTCTTTTGAAAAAGCATGTGATTCTCTAAAACTTGATGTTAAAGAAACAGGACCCTTTCCACTTACCTCTGAGTTCATACCTTATATTGGTGAAAATAAGGATGTGAAAGAATTCATAAATAAAGGAAAAGTTGGTGATATAAGTAAATTAATATGGTCTCCTGATTATTTTGTAATATGTAAAATTAAGGAGAAAAAGGAAGGGTTTTTAAAAGATTTTAAAGATGTTAAAGGAATTATAAAAAGAAAAATTGAGATAGAAAAGAAAAAGGAAAAAATGATGCTTGAAGCAAAAAAAATAAGAGAGGAATGGATTTCAAAGGGGAGCGTATCCTTAAATGAAAATTATGCTATTTTTAATAGATTTGAATCATTTTATATTCAGGGAATATTTCCCGGTCTTCCAGAAAAAGGAAAGATTGCGTCTATTCTTGAAAGTTTAAAAGAAGGTGAAGTTTCACCCCCTATCCTTTTCAAAAACAATTTTGTTTTGATAGTGAAACTATTAAAAAAGGAAATCCCTGATGATAAGGAGATTCAAAAAGACTTGCAGAATTATTTCCAGAATTTTAGTTTTAATCGTTTTAACAAAATTTGGAATTCATGGATAAGAGAACTTCAGGAAGAAGAAGGGATAAAAGACTACAGAAGTTATTTACTTTATTAATTCTTTTTTTCCCTCTTTATTCCTATGAAAAAATACATGTTAAAGAAGTTCAATTTGAAGGGAATAAAAAATTTTCTGATAAGAAATTAAAAGAAATTGTTGGATTTAAAGAGAATTCAAAAATAAGAAGAGGTGAGGTTCTTCTTGGAATCCAAAAATTAGAAGATTTTTATCATTCACAGGGTTTTCTTGAAGCAAAGGTAACAGGTTATAGATTTTTGCACAAAGGGGATAAATATTTTATTTATTATTATATCCATGAGGGAAATCAAAAGATTATTAAAAATATTGAAATTCAAGGTAAAGAAAAAGAAATTTTGAACAAATTATCTTTCCCAAAAATGCCAACAATATGGAAAGATGAAATAGTTTATAAGTTTGAAAACAATTTGTATTTTGCATATAAAAAAAGAGGTTTCCCATTTTTTGAATTTGAAAAGAAAGTAAACGAACTTTCAGGGGATACAATTTCTATTTTTTATAATTTAAAAGAGGGGAAAAGGGCAAAAATAAACAGTGTCTCTGTAACCGGTTTAAAAAAAGTTAGAAAGGAGGTTGCTTTAAGGGAGATTGAAATAAAAAAGGATGGATTTTTTAATATAGAAAAACTTGAGAATTCAATTTCAAATCTTTATTCAGTGGGTCTTTTTACTAAAATAGAATATGAAATAATTCCAAAAGGTGATTCAAGTATTATAGATATTTCTTTCAAAATGGAGGAAAGGAAGGAAAGAGTATTAAATATAGGGTCAGGATATACATCAGAGGGTGATCTTGGTTTGAGAAGTTCTTTTAGCCATTTAAACATTTTCAAGAGTGGTGGGAAATTCATTTTTGAAATAAATTTGCTTCAAAACTTAAAATTCACAAGGCATTTTGAAACAAATGCAAGTTATATTGAGCCCTTCCCTTTTGGTTTTAAAATTCCATTAACTTTAACAGGTTTTTATTACAAAGATAGGGATGAAAAGATTTTAAGAATAGGAGGTGAAGGCGGAGTATCAAAGAATATCACAAGGTATTTACAGGTAAATTCAAAAATTAATATGCAAAAAGTTGAAGGAAAGGAAGAGGGTAAAGTTTATTTGAATTCAATTTCACTTTCATTGATATTTGATGACAGAATAAATTTTATGGATCCTGATAGGGGAGTATTTTTTTTAATTCATTTTATTCAAGCAGGTAGTTTTCTTGGTGGGGAGGCTGATTTGAGAAAAAACCTTGTTGATTTTTCTTTTTTTGTTCCTTTCAATTTCTCCGTTTTTGCCTTTAGATTCAGGGAAGGCTCAGCATTTCCATATGGCAGAACCGAGTCTATCCCCCTTTCAGAGAAATTTCTTCTTGGAGGCGAAGGAAGTGTAAGGGGTATTCCCCGTTTCGGGATTGGGGAAATTGATGAAAGGGGGATAAGGTCAGGAAACTATTTTATAAATACTAATTTTGAAGCAAGATTTAAATATTTAAAATGGAATTTTTATCCTGTAATATTTTTTGATTCAGGAATTTTAAAAAATGAAATAGGCAAGATAAAGTTTAAAAATTTTACAAACACAGGTGGAATTGGCATAAGAACAAAGATATTCAATATAATTTTGAGGATGGATGTTGGATACAATTTGAAAAAATTTAATTTAAAAAGGGGCTTTTTATACCTTGGAATAGGTCATATGTTTTAAGGAAATCTGTATTCAATTCTTATTTCAGGATAAAATATTTTATTTTTGAGTTCAAGGATTTTTTTGAGTATCCCCTTTTTTCTAATAGGTGCCTTTAAAAATCTTATTTCCTTTAATGAAAAATCCCTTTTCAAAACTTCTTTAAATTCTTCAAAACTCAAAACATCATCTACAAGACCTATTTCCTTTGCCCTTTTACCTGAAAATATGCTCCCATCTGCAAACTCTCTCAATTTTTCAACCGGTATTTTTCTTTCATTACTCACAGTTTTTAAAAACTCTTCATAAACATCCATAACAAATTTTTCAAGGATTTTTTCCTCTTCCTTTGTCATTTCCCTGAAAGGTGAACCTATATCCTTATATTTTCCACTCTTTATTGTTTTTTCATAAATCCCTATCTTTTTTAAAAGGTCATAATAATATATTATTGATATTCTTGCTCCTATTGAACCTGTTAATGCATTTGGCTCAGAAAATATCTTATCACCTGCGCAACTTATATAATAACCACCAGATGCCCCTATTGTTTCAATATACACATATATTTTTTTATTCGTTTTTTCTTTAAATTTTTTGAGTGCAGAAAATATTTCATAAGAACTTGATGCACTTCCACCAGGTGAGTTTATATATAAAACAAGTCCCTTTATAAATTGATTTTTCATAAAATACTCTATCTCTTTTATTTTATCCTCATGATCAATTATAATCCCTTTTATTTCTATAAGTCCTATATTTCCCTTTATTTGAGTACATGAATAAAAAATTGCCCCTATTAAAATAAACTTTCTCATAAAGCACCCCCTATTTTTATAGTGAATAAAACTTCTTTATCTTTTATAAGTGATATTTCCCTTTCATCTATCTTTATAAAACTTCTATGAGTTGGAAAATCACCTGTATTCAAATAATACTTTCCATCCTTTTCCATAAATATAGGTAGGTGAAAATGCCCTAAAATTACAACATCATACCCTTGGCGAAAATGCTCTAAAACTTTTGGAGGAATTTCATCTGGTAATTTCTTTTTTGAGGAATTGTGCCTTGAAATCCTTGAAATCCCTTTTGCAATATAAAATCCAATATCCGGATGTATCAAATAAAATAAATTTGTTGTGATTCTATTCCTTAAAATTTTTGTTAAAAGATTTCCAAATATATCCTTTTGAAAATATCCATCTCCATGAGCCATCAAAATATTTTTATCTCCGATTCTAAATTTAAAAAAGCCCTTTGTTATTTTCATTCCAAAAAATCCAAGGAAGTCCCTTACCCAGAAATCATGATTTCCTGGTGCAAAATAAAAATTTATCCTTCCCTTTTCTTCCCATATCCCTGATAAAAATTTAAAATATCTTTTCAAAATCACCTCTTTATACTCAAACCAGAAATCAAATATATCACCAAGAAGTATAACATTTGTCCCATAAGGTAAATCCTTTATTATTTTAAAAAATTCATTTATTACTTCATCATCTTTATCCTTATCTATTCCTAAATGAAAATCAGCAAATACATAGAATCTTTCCATTTAACCCTTTATTTTCTTCTTTAATTTTTTAATTTCTTTTTTAATTTCTTTTAAAGCCTCCTTTTTTATTTCTTCCTTAAATTTCTTTAAACTTTCAGGTGGATAAACCTTTACACTTGGTGCATCATATTTTCCCTCTATTTTTAAATCAAGTGGCAATTCCTTGATATTTTTAGGTATAAATGGGAAGAGTTTATTTTCTTTTATTCTTTCAATATAATTTCCTTTAAAAATAAATTGTGCATACATATCAATTTCTCCTTTTAATGAAACTTTACCCTTTGGAAAAACTTCAAAGTCTTTACCCTTTATTTTAAAATCAGAGAAATTTATAAATCCCTTTCTTATTGTCATTTTTAAATCAATTTTATCAAATTCAAGTTTCTCAAGTTCTTTAATCTTTAGAACCTCTGATATCTTTTTTAAAATATTGTTTCCTTCAAAATATCCTTCAATCAAAAAAGCTGTATTTTCAGAATCAAGTGTTTCAAAAATATTTTCAATGTTCATAAATGTGTTAGAATTTATGTTTAATATTCCATTTATCTTAAATGGGATAAATTTTATATTTGGTAAAAGATATTTTAAATTGATTTCATTTGCATTTATATTCATTTCAAGAAAAAGGCTCCCTTTTCTTAATGTAAAATTTCCTTCAATTTTCCCTTCAAAAGCCTCACCTTTAAAATTCTCAATTTTTATTATATTTTCTTCACCCCTTAATTTAAATCTGACATTTTTAAATAAGTTTTTTCCCTGGATAAGTTCCTTTATAAAAACATCCAAATCAATTTTTAAATTTGGTGGTAAAATTAAGGGGATTTCCACTTTTTCCTTCTTCTTTTCCTCCTTTTGCATAATTTCATTCAAGTTAAAATAATAAGATGATAAATTTCCGCTTAAATTTATTTTTTTATCAAAATTTAATTCAATTTCTGCATTTAAACTATTTTTTCCACTCAAAAAGTTTGCTTTTAATTTACCATTCTTTTCATTTCCTATAATCCTTGCCTTTACCTCAAAATTTTTATCAACATTTGTAAATTTTTTCAAATTCCCTTTTATAAATGTTTCAATTTCAAAACCTATTTTTTCAAAAAATTCTATATATCCATTAAATCTCAAATCAATTCCATTGTATATTCCCTTTGCTGATAATGAAAAATTCCTTCCTTTAAAATCAAACTCCACATTTTTAAAACTTGCTTTTTCATCCTTTATCATTATTTCAAAATCTTTAATATTTGCCTTTCCATAAACAAACGGGCTTTCTTTTCCCTTTAAGTTTAAATCAATTTCAATAAAACCATTCAAATTTATATCTTTAAAAAATTTTGAAAAATTTTGAATTTTAAATTCTTTTGAAGAGATATAAATGTTATAATAAGTTTTTTGAGTTAAAATTCCTTTTAAAGCACCACCTGTTTTTATTTCATTATTGAGAAGATTTATTCTTAAATCTTTTAAAAAGATAGAATCCTTTATAATATCCATATTGATTTTAAACTTATCAGAAAAAGGTAAACTTATATTCCTTAATTTCAATTCAAAATCATTTTTACCCTCTATTTCTAAAATGTTTTTCCTTAATTTGCCCTTTAATGAAAGGTTAAACTTTGATATTTCTATTTTTTGATTGTCATATATATTAAATTTGCCATTTTTAACTTCAAGTTTTTCAAGTAAGAATAAAAATGGAATTTCAGGAATTTTTGTTATTTCACCCTCCTTTTCTTTTGTCTTTTCAATTTTTTCCTTTTTAATCCTGTATTCAAATTGAGGTTCAACTATAATTACTTTTTCAATTTCTATTTTTTTAAAAATAATCGGGAATATTTTTAATTTAAAAAAAATTTATTTTGAAAA
>CBFGJR010000189.1:0-14685 GCA_965649145.1 Caldifarciminota bacterium
TCCTTTTCAAAAATCAAAACAATTTTTCTTGTAGATAAAGAATTTTTAAATGAAGAGGAAAAGGAATTTTTAAATTCAATTACAAATCTATCAGAGGAATGGTATGAGGAAAAACTTCCTTTTTCTTCTGATTTTTTTGAAAAAATTATCTCTTTAAACTTTAATGAATCTCTAAAATTTTTCAGAAGTTATCTATCCGATAAAATGAGTATTTATGAAACAGAAATTTTTATAAAGGAAGAAAAAAAATTTAAATCTTTTGAGGATAGAACTGAATTCAAAGAAAAAGAAGATATTAATTTTTTTGAACTAAAAACTTCAATAGGTGAATACTTAATTTCTTTCAAGGGAGAAAAAAAGGATATAAACTTGACCTTTATATCTTTAATATTAGACCTTTTAAATTTAAAGAAGAAAATTGAAAACTTAAATAATTTTAACAGGGTATTAATGAGGATAATTGATGTTGTGTCCTATCATCAAAACATTGAAGAACTTCTCTACAATGTAGGCTATATAATTAAAGATGAGTTAAATATTCTTTATGTCGGTTTTCTTTTAAAAGAGGAAGAGGATTATTTAAGAATGAGAGTTGGAATAGGTTATGAAGATTATGAAAAACTTATAAATAGAAGATTAAGAATCGGTATAGATGGATTATCAGGTCATGCTGTACAGAAGAGAGAGATTATTTACGCACCCGATGTTTCAAAAGATATAAGATATATTCCAGCCTCACCCCTTGTTAAGTCAGAGGTTGTTTTACCTTTAATTGTTGAAAAGGAAGCAATAGGAGTGATGATAATTTCCTCTCCCAAAATTGATGGTTTCTCAAAGGAAGATATTGAAATATTTGAAAGGGTCTCAGAATTGATTTCAAGTTTTTTAGCCCATAGAACGGTTATAGATGATTTAAAAAAGGAGTTAAAAAGTTTAAAAGGGGAAGAGGAATTTATAGATATAATCCTTAAAAATATTCCAATAGGAATAATCTATGCGGATAGAGACCTTTATGTTAAGAGAGTAAACTTTGCGGCTATTTATACTTTAAAGCTAAAAGAAGAAGAAATAAAAGGCAGTATTCTTTGCAGGATATTTGAGGAACATGAGCCAGGAGACCCAAATTGTATTTTTAGAAGAAGTATTGAAGAAAGAATTCCGCTTATAAAGAAAAATGTGGAAATAAAAAGGGGAGAAGAATCAATCCCACTTTCACTTTCCTCAACCTTCATTTACGAAAAAGAAAGGATAAAGGGTTTTATACTTATGATTGAAGACATAAAAGAAGTGGTTGCTCTTGAAGAGCAGTTAAGAAGAACTGAAAGACTATCAGCTATTGGGAGAATTGCAGCTCACATGGCACATGAGATTAAAAACCCTCTTGCAAGTATATCCGTGGGGATTGAGTATATATATTCAAGTTTACAGGATGATGACCCAAAGAGAAAACATCTGGGTGTTATTTTAAAAGAGATTTCAAGGCTTGATAGATTGATTAAAAATCTATTATCCTTTGCAAGGAGACCGCCTCTTAAAAGAAAAAGGGTAAATATAAAGGAAATGATTGAAGAAATAGTGATTTTCTACAGCCAGGAACTCAGGGAGAAAAAAATTGATTTTTATCTCAGTTTGCCTGAATATGAACTTATAGCCTATATTGATGAAGACCAGATGAAGGAGGTTTTGGAAAATTTAATAAGAAATTCAATAGAAGCAATGCCAGAAGGAGGAAAACTCACTTTACAGGCAGGTGAAAAAACGGGAGGGGTAATATTTATAAGTATAGAAGATACAGGAATAGGAATTGAACCCTCCGAACTTGCTCATATATTTGAACCCTTTTATACAACAAAAAAAGGAGGTTCTGGTTTAGGACTTGCAATAGTTCATAGAATTATAGAGGATCACGGAGCAAAGATATATGTAGAAAGTGAAAAAGACAAAGGAACCAAATTTTTGATTGAATTACCCAAATAAAAACTTTAAAATATATATTGTATGAAAGAGGAAAAATGGAGAATACTTGTGGTAGATGACGAGGAGACGCTGGCTAATTTTATTGTTAAAAACATTACACAGGATAACCTTGATTATGAGGTCAGAGTGGCCCATAATGGAACTGATGCACTTAAAATTATTGAGGGGTTTTTACCCCATCTTATATTACAGGATATAAGACTCCCTGATATAACCGGAATTGATATTTTAAAAGCGGCAAAGGCTATTGACCCTGATATTCAGGTTATTATGATGACAGCTTACGCATCTCTTGAAAGTTCTATTGAAGCCTTAAAGGCTGGTGCTTATGATTATCTAATAAAACCCTTTAAAGTTGAGACACTTAAAAATGTAATAAAAAACGCGCTGGGTAAAAGAAAATTACAGGAAGAAAATAAAAGACTTTTAAATGAATTAAGCAAATTAAACAGGGAATTGTCTATTGCAAATGAAAAATTAAAGCTTTCTAAGGCTGAAGTTGATAAAAAATTGGAAGAAAAAATTAATAAACTATCAATTCTGCACCAATTAAGTGATAAACTTCAATCTGAACTTTACCTTGAAAGACTCATACCCCTTATAATTGAAGGGGCAATGGAGATAGCAGGGAAAAAAGATTGTGCCTTTCTTTTAAAAGAGAATTCCTCCTTTTTTGTTAAAGAAGTTTACGGTTTTGATAATTTAATTAAAAAAGGTGATAAACTGAACCTGGAACCAGAAAAGGATAGTTTCATAGTTAAATATACGGAAGGGGATATAAAGGAAATAATGATGATTCCACTGGAAACAAATGAGGGAGTTATTGGTGCTTTAATGCTGGGTAACAGGACGGAGGAAAGTTTATCAGAAATAAAAGAGGAACTATCAATTTATGCAAATCATGCTTCAGTTTCAATTCAAAATGCTTTTCTTTTTAAAAAACTTGAAAGGAGCTATATAGAATCCCTTATGGCTCTTGTTAAAGCAACAGAAGCGAAAGATCCTTCATTAAGAGGCCATTCTCAAAGAGTATCTGAACTTGCTGTGAAGTTTTCTAAAAAGTTAAATTTAAGGGAAGAAGATATAAAAAATATCAGATATGCAGCACTCCTTCATGATGTAGGGAAAATAGGAATAAAAGAATATTTACTTGATAAACCAGGCACCTTAACAAGGGAGGAAATGGAATTGATGAAGGAACACATTCAAATAGGTCTTGAAATATTAAAACCTGTTGCCTTTTTAAAACCTGTCCTTCCTCTGATTAAATACCACCATGAAAACTGGGATGGTTCAGGTTATCCTGAGGGTCTAAGAGGTGATGAGATCCCCTTAGGTTCCCAGATTATTTCCATATGTGATGTGTATGATGCCATAACTAATGAAAGGAGTTATGCAGATAAATTAGATAAAAAGGATGCAATAAAACTTTTAAGAGAATTAAAGGGACATAAATTTAAACCTGAAATTGTTGAAAAATTTATAGAAATGCTGGAGGAATATGAATGAAAAAATTAAAAATTCTTGTGGTTGAGGATGAGGGCCCTTTATCTTTCTTTGTTTCACAAACCCTTGGAGAGGAGCACAATGTAACCCTTGCAAGAACAGGCGAAGAAGCCTTGGAAAAGTTTGCTCCAGGGGAGTATGATCTTATTATTACTGACATCAAATTACCAGGAATTTCGGGTCTGGAACTTTTGGCAAAAATTCAGATGCAGGATCCTGATATAAGATCAATAGTTGTCACAGCGTATGATTCCTTTGAAACAAGAGAAAAGGTTAAAAATTTAAATGCAGATTTCTTTTTACCAAAACCCTTTACAGTACAGACTCTGAGAGAGGCAATTAAAAAGATATTCAAAGAAGAAACCACTTGAAAAAATTTTTTTTATTTAATTATAATTTATAATTAAGGGCCCGTAGCTCAAGTGGCAGAGCAGCGGACTCATAATCCGTTGGTTGTAGGTTCAAGTCCTACCGGGCCCATTCTTTACTTTAATTGATTTTCTCTTTTAAAGAAGGTGAATTGAATCTTTCAGAGTCAAAAATAATGGGGATTTTGAATGTTACTCCTGATTCTTTTTATGATGGTGGAAAATTTTTTGATTTAGATAAAGCCTTAGAAAGGGGTATAAAAATTTTTGAAGAAGGTGCTGACATAATTGATATAGGAGGGGAATCCACAAGACCTTTTTCAGAGGCAGTTCCTCTTGAAGAAGAATTAAAAAGGGTTATTCCTGTTATTGAAAAATTAAGAAAAAAAATAGATATACCAATTTCAATAGATACAAGGAAAGCAAAAGTAGCATGGGAGGCTTTAAAAAAGGGAGCAAATATTGTTAACGATATATCGGGACTTAGAGATGACCCAGAAATGGTTAAGGTGGTAAAAAAATTTGATGCAGGAATCATAATAATGCATATAAGGGGGACACCAAAAAACATGCAGCAAAATCCCTTTTATGAGGACACAATAAAAGAAATAAAGGATGAATTAAAAGAGAGAATAGATTTTGCTTTAAAAAATGGAATTAAAAAAGAAAAAATAGTTATAGATCCTGGCATTGGTTTTGGAAAAAGAGTTTTTGATAACCTTCTGATCTTGAAAAATATAGATGAATTTAAAAAACTGGGGTTCCCCTTATTGATAGGTCATTCAAGAAAATCCTTTATAGGAAAAGTTCTTGGAATAGAAAAACCTGAGGATAGATTAGTAGGGACTCTTGCAATTACAGCCTTTTTATATTTAAAAAAGGTCAACATAGTAAGAGTTCATGATGTGATTGAAACAAAACAAATATTTAAAACCTTAGAAGCCCTCTGCTAAATCCTTATGGGCATTAAAAGATAAAAATAGTGAGACTTCCCCTCACCCTTTATTAAACTTGCACTTTCACTACCTGAAATATCCATTTCTATAACATCCTCATCTATATGCCTTAAAATATCAAGTAAATAATGTGAGTTAAACCCAATTTCAATTTTATCACCTTCATAGAAACCTTTTAATTTTTCGTAACCTTCTCCCACCTCACCTGAAACTGCTCTAACAAGAAGGGATTCAGAGGAAAGGGAAAATTGAATTGGATGATTGGGTGGTGAAGTAAATACAGAAAGTCTCCTCAAACTTTCAATTAAATCTTCTCTTGCAATTTTTAACTTATAAGGGGTTTCTGAAGGTACAACAGCTCTGTAATCGGGAAATTTATCATCCACAAGATTCACAATTTCATATCCGTTACTGAAATTGAATTGAATTTTGGTCTCAGAGAAAATTATTTTAATTGTTTCATTCTTATAATCTTTAAGAAAGTCAAAACTCTTTGGATCCAGTAAATATTCACCCTCTATCCCTTTATTTTCAATTTCTATCTCATAAACACCAAGTTTATGGGAATCAGAGGAAACAAAGGAAAGATTATTTTTCTTTATGTCCAATAAAATATTGTTTAAAAATTGCCTTGAATCGTTCTTTGCTACACAGAAGGAGACTTTTTCTATACCCTTTAAAATAAAATCTGAAGAAACTTCTATGCCTTCCTTTAATTCTATCTCCTCAATTGAAGGAAACTCCTCTGGTGGTTGAATAAAAAAACTGTATTCACCAAAGGAGGTATGAATTAAAAGTTCCCTTTCATCCCTCTTTTCTATTAAAATTTTTTCATTTTTTAGTCTTGAAGTTATTTCTTTTAACTCTTTACCTTTTATACATATTGCACCTTCCTCCTCCACATCTGCTTTTCCCTTAACTTTTAAAGAAAAACTTAAATTTGTAGAAAAAAGATTAACTTCATTTCCCTTTGTTTCTAACTTTATGTTCTCAAGAATGGGTAAGGCTGCTTTTGAAGGAATAGCATGATATACACTCTCAATCATTTTCACAAAGTCTTCCTTTAAAATTTTAAATCTCATAATTGATTAAATATTTTAAGGGTTTGAACCTTATTAAATATATATAATTATATTATTAATTCTGTGGAAATTTAAAATCATAAAGTGCTTCTTAAAAAAACTTTATGTGGAAAAATATTGGAAAAGTTAATAAAATACTTTTCCACATTTCTTTCACACCCTTTTCAAGGATTTTTCAATATCCATAATTTCTTCTTTTAACTTTTCATTTTTCTGAATCTGAGATTCAATTTTATTTATCGCATGTAAAACAGTTGTATGGTCCTTATCGAAGTATTTTGCAATTTCAACGACAGTCATGTTGAAAACATTTTTCATTATAAACATACTTACCTGTCTTGCGTGAACTAACTCCTTTTTCTGTTTCTTTCCGGTTATTTCAGTTTTTGGGATATTGTAATATTCTGAAACCACTCTTACAACATCGTCAGGTTCATTTAAAGCTGATGAGGAGAATATATCACTTAAATATTTTTGAGCCATTTGAACAGTTATTTTCACTCTTTTTAAGGATTGTATGGCGTATAATTTTGCTATACAACCCTCGAGTAATCTCACATTCTTCTTTACATTTCTTGCTATTAATTCAAAAACATCTTCAGAAATTTCAAGTCCCCTCTCTTCGGCTTTAAGTTTTAAAATAGCAAGTCTCGTTTCGTATTCAGGAGGTTTTATATCAGCCACAAGCCCCCAGGAGAATCTATCCACGAGCCTTTCCGCTATATTATCCATCTCCCAGGGTGCTCGGTCAGCTGTTAAAACAACCTGTTTTTTTTCATTATAAAAAGAGTTAAAGATGTGGAATAAAGCCTCCTGTGAAAATTCAGCACCGGACAGAAAGTGAATATCATCAATTAAAAGAACATCAAAACTTCTTATTTTATTTCTAAATTCATTCATTTTTCTTTTTTGAATTGCCTCAACAATTTTAGATATGAGTTCCTCTGTTGTTATTAATAAAATTCTTGAATTTCTCTTTCTTTTTAAAATATCATTCCCTATTGCATGGAGAAGATGGGTTTTGCCAAGCCCAACACCTCCGTAAATAAATAAGGGATTATACTCCTGACCCGGTGCATGGGCACAAGCCCTTGCAGTGGTATAGGCCATTTCACTATTTTTACCAGGAACAAAATTCTCAAAAGTATAAACTGGATTTAATCCATAATGAATACCCTCTTTTTTAATTTCCTCAACTTTTTCTTTTATATTTTTAATCTCCTCCACTTTTCCATCACTCTTTATCTCAAAAACTAATTCAATCATCGGATAGTCAAGATCCCTTAATATTCTTTTTAACTTAGTTCCAAAAGCCTTTTCTATTATGTCCTTGGTATATTGGTCTGGACAGAAAATTTTCAATTTATGGTCTTCCTCAATATCTCCACCATTTACCTTCTCAAATAACCTGTATTCCTGTTCAGAAAACTCCTTTTTTATTTTTTCAACCATCTTTTCCCACAGTGTCTTTCCTTTCATTTATATACTCCTTTTTATTTGAGGACTTGAACCTCCCCTCAATTTTCACTTTTAAATTTTCCACAAAGATTTCCACATCACATTTTATAAAAATTAACTTCTCTTACAATAAGATATTTAACATATTCTAAAAATTTCCACACAGGCATTTTAATATTTTCTTTAAAATCATGCTGTGTTTCAGGTTCCTTTATTATTTTACTTCTTATAAAAAAAATTTTTTTATTAAGAGGATTCATAGATAATTTTTAATGTTTTTTAGTTTAATTTGTCAATCAGATGTATAGAAGGTTGAATTTTTTATCTGAAATCCTTGCTCTGATTTCCTTATCATTTAGTTTAAAAACTTCCCCATCCAGTTGAATGAATATTTTTTCCTTTAATTTTAGATTTATTTCTTCTCTTTTAAAATAAATACATTCGGGCAAAGAAAGATGTGTTCCTTTGATTGCATGAGGTAATTTTTTAAAAACACTTATCTTATCCATATCTTTAATTATACATATAGATAGTTTTTTCTCAAAGGGAGAAGCATCAGGAAATAAATAAAAACCACCACCAAGATATTTCCCTATTCCTAAACCCAGTATCAGATATTTCCCTTTTAAAACTTTCTCTCTATCCTCTATTTCCATCTCATAGGAAATTTTTCCCCTTAATTCTATAAAAAGGGAAAGAAGATACCTCAATAAACCTCTTAAAGCCCTTATTTTGAGAGCCCTTTTTGCAATTTTAGCATCAAAACCCATCCCCGCTGCATTCACAAAAAATAATCTTTTATTTTTAGTTATTACTTCACCCGTGTATGTATTTTTAATAATTCCCCTTTTAAAAACCTCATAAAAAAAAGAGAGATCCTTTTTGTTGCCAAAAATTGTTTTTATAAAATCATTCCCTGAACCTGAAGGGAACAGAGAAAAAGGGATATTAAAATTTTTTGGTATATTATTGATAATGTGAAAAAGGGTTCCATCACCACCTAAAAGGATTATTTTACTTACCTTTTTTTCCCATAATCTTAATAAATTCTCTCTAATGTTTTTTCCTTTTTCAAGAGTTTCAATAAAATAATTATGTTTATCCCTTTTTAATCTTTCTTTTAACCATTTTAAAATTTTTGCAGATTTTCCTGAACCTGAAAAGGGATTGAAAATTATTCCTACTCTAATCTTTTTTCTCTTCCTTTATATCTTTTTCAAAAAGCTCTTTTTTTAATTCCCTTTCTATTTCCTCAAATATTTTTCTGTCTTCTTCAAGAATTTTTCTAACATTGTCTTTTCCCTGACCTATTTGATTTCCCTTATAAGCATACCAGGCACCTGACTTCTGTATAATTCCTCTTTCCACAGCGAGGTCAATTAATTCACTTTCCCTTGATATTCCTTTCCCGTATAAAATATCAAAGCTAGCCTCTTTAAAAGGTGGAGCAAGTTTATTTTTAACAACTTTTACCTTTACCCTGTTTCCTATTACATTCTCTTCGGATTTAATTGTTTCTACTTTCTTTATTTCAAGCCTTAAAGATGCATGGAACTTAAGAGCAAGTCCTCCAGGGGTTGTCTCAGGATTACCATATAAAACTCCTATTCTATGCCTTATCTGGTTTATAAATATTGCACAGGTTTTTGATTTATTTAAAACTCCTGCAAGTTTTCTCATAGCCTGAGACATTAACCTTGCTTGAAGTCCCACATGGGCTTCTCCCATTTCTCCTGTTATCTCTGCTTTTGGAACAAGGGCAGCAACTGAATCCACTACTATGAGATCAACTGCTCCTGAACGAACAAGTGTTTCTGCGATTTCAAGAGCCTGCTCCCCTGTATCAGGCTGAGATATCCATAACTCAGATAGATTAACACCGAGTTTTTCAGCATAAACAGGGTCAAGAGCATGCTCCGCATCTATAAAGGCTGCAATTCCCCCTGTTTTTTGAACCTCAGCAATTGCATGTAGAGCAAGGGTTGTTTTTCCGGATGCTTCGGGTCCAAAAATCTCTATTATCCTTCCCCTTGGGTAACCACCTATTCCAAGTGCAAGGTCAAGGGATATTGAACCAGTGGAAATTACAGGAACTTTTATTAATTCTTTCTCCCCTAATCTCATTATTGCACCTTTACCATGTATTTTTTCTATCTGCTTTATGGCCATTTCAAGTGCTTTTTTTCTATCATCTTTCATAATTATTCCTCAAATTTTTTAAATAAAAGGGAGCAGTTATGCCCCCCGAAACCAAAAGAATTTGAGAGAGCATACCTTATTTCTACTTCTCTTGCTCCCTCTTTAACATAATCAAGATCACATTCAGGATCAGGGAATTCCAAGTTAATTGTAGGGTGAACCTTTTTATGATATATTGAAAGACAAGTGACCGCACCTTCAAGTGCCCCTGCTCCTCCTAATAAATGTCCTACCATACTCTTTGTTGAATTTATTGGCACCTTATATGCTTTTTCCCCTATAAGTTTTTTAATTGCCAGTGTCTCAGCTGCATCACCCCTTGGTGTTGCTGTTCCATGAGAATTTATATAATCTATTTCTTCTGGATTTACTCCTGCATCCTGTAAAGCCATTTTCATTGCTCTATAGGCTCCTTCTCCGTCAGTACATGGGGCTGTGATATGAAAGGCATCTGCTGTTGCTCCATAACCTACTAGCTCTGCATAAATCCTTGCTCCTCTTTTTATAGCACTTTCTTTTTCCTCAAGTATAAGTACAGCACATCCCTCTCCCATCACAAAACCATCCCTTAATTTATCAAAGGGTCTTGAAGCTTTTTCAGGCTCATCATTCCTTGTTGATAGAGCCCTCATATTTCCAAATCCAGCAACAGCTATTGGAGTTATTGGTGCCTCTGAACCTCCTACAATCATTGCCCTCGCATAGCCTTTTTTAATTATTAACATTGCCTCACCAAGTGCATGAGCACTTGAAGCACAAGCTGAAACAACACAAAAATTAGGTCCTTTAAAACCGTATTTTATTGAGATTACACCAGATGCCATATCAGGTATCATCATAGGAACAAGGAAGGGAGAAACCCATCTTACACCTTTTTGAACCATTTTTTTTATTTCATCCTCAAGGGTAATAATTCCACCTATTCCTGAAGAAATTATAACTCCAACTTCCTCCCCTTTATAAGGAAATCCCTTGTCCCACCCAGCATCCTTAAGTGCCTCCTCCACAACATATAAAGAATAAATTACAAAAGGATCCTGTCTTTTTATTTCCTTTGGAGAAAGTCTATCCGTAGGGTCAAAATTTTTTATTTCAGCTGCAATCTTTGATGGAAAATCAGAAACATCAAATTTTTCAATAACTTTTACTCCACTTTTTCCTTTCAGTAAATTATTGAAATTTTCCTCTTTTGTTTTTCCAAGCGAAGTAAGAATGCCTATCCCTGTAATTACTACTTTTTTCATGTCTTTAATTTACTTTCAATATATTGAACTGCATCTTTCACTGTTCTTATTTTTTCTGCATCTTCATCGGGAACTTCTATACCAAACTTTTCTTCTATTTTCATTACAAGTTCAACTACATCAAGGGAGTCTGCACCTAAATCCTCCTGAAACCTTGCTTCTAAGGTTACCTGTTCTGGTGTTACATTCAATTCTTCTACAATTATGTCCCTTAAAGTGTTAAAAACATCCATAAATAACCTCCTTTTTACCAAAGGAATAGAACCTGTTGAAAAAAAAATTATAATTTTATTAAAATATAAAAAGCAAATTGGAAATAGTGCCGGGGTGACGGAACCGGTAGACGTAGGGGACTTAAAATCCCCTGGGGGCAACCCCGTGCGGGTTCGAGTCCCGCCCCCGGCATTGATTTACTATGAGTGCAAGAAAAATTTTCACTCTCAGAAATATTATTGCTGTAATACTTGCAGGAGCCCTTGGGGATATAATGGGGGTCATCTTAAAATATTTTTTACCCTCTTCTCCTGCAAGAGAAGCAATTCTTTATAACGCCAGAGTGGGTATAGAAGAAATAAAATTGAATTTAATGATAATTAATTTAAAATTTGGATTTATGTTCACAATTAACCTTTTAACTTTTGTTCTTATTTTCCTCATGATTTACCTTTTGCAGAAAATTTGAGAGATACCTCCTTTATTTTACTTGGAGCAGGAGAAGGGAAAAGATTTGGAAAACCCAAAATTTCTTTAAAAATTAATAATAAACCAGTTTACCTTTTCCTTATTAATAAAATTTCTAATTTAAAATTTATAGGAGAAATTATCCTTGTATGTCCAAAAAAATTTTTAAAAGATATAAAGAAAGAGCTTGAAAAAGAAAATTATAAAATAAAAGTTAAAGTAATAGAAGGTGGAAAAACAAGGTGTTCGAGTATGGAAAAGGGGGTTAAAAATGCTTCTTACAATTATGTTTTTATACATGACCTTGCTCGTCCCTTTTTCTCTTTAAATCTTTTAAAAAAAATGAGGGAAAAACTTTTTGAAAAAGAAATTATCGTCCCTTTTTATACCCCTTCTGATACTGTTTTTTATGAAGATAAAAAAATTTTTAGGGAGAAGATTAAATTAATTCACACACCCCAGGCAACAAGAAAAGATTTAATTTTAAAAGCCCTAAAAAAAACTAAAAATAGGGATTTTCCTGATGAAAGTACCCTTTTGAAGGAAGTTTTAAATATAAATCCCTACTTTATAAAGGATTCTCTTTTTAATTTTAAGATTACCTTTGAAGAGGATATAATAAATATGAGAGAGTTTTCAAACTTATTTTCTTTTAAAACAGGCCTTGGTTTTGATTCTCATAGATTAGTAAAAGGTAAAGGTTCCCTTTATATAGGTGGCTTGAATATAAAAAGGGGAATTTTTGCTCTCGGTCACTCTGATGGTGATGCTATTATTCATTCCCTCTGTGATGCTTTACTGGGTGCAATGGGAGAAGGTGATATAGGGGAATTTTTCCCTGACACACAGGAAAAATGGAAAGGTGTAAGGTCAGAGGTTTTTTTAAAAAATGTAATGAACCTTTTTAAAAGCAAGGGTTATGAAATTATTAATGTGGATATAACTATATTTCTTGATGAACCTAAATTAGGTGAAAAAAAGAAAAGGATTAGGGAAAATCTTGCAAGAATTATGAAAATTGAGTCCGAAAAAATAAACATAAAGGCAAAAACAACAGAAAATCTTTATAAGGATTTTATTTTTTCCTATACAGTTCTTACAGCAAAATCCTCTATTTAAAAATTTAAGGGAAAAATCTCCACTTTATTGGAATAAAAGATTTTTTCACCTACCCTAATATAAAAATTGATGCCACTTTTAGCAATTTTTTCAAGAACCCCTCTTAATTCTTTAAATTCTTTATCATCAAGTATAAGATCAGGTTCAGGAATAAAATTTTTTAAATCCCCTGATAACTTTTTTATGTTTTTTATTAATGGTTCAATATTTTCTTCTTTTATTCTAAAACCACAGGCAAAAGGATGACCTCCAAATTCTTCAAATAAAAAAGAGGTTTCTCTTAGTAACTTTAAAACAGAAAGAGGTGGTTTTGACCTTGCCTCCCCTACCCATTCCTTATTTTTTCTTGTTATACATATTGAAGGAAAGTTATTCTCCTTTAAAAATCTTCCTGCTATCCATCCTGCATACCTTGGATTTATGTTTTTTGATATGATAAAGTTAATGTTATTTTCAGTATAATTGGAATTTTTTGATATAAAAAGTGATTCCTCAAAGTTCCTCTGTTCCTCAATATACCTTGAGATTATTTCTCTCATTATTTTCTTTTTTGTTAAGGGATTTTCTTCTCTTAAAAATTCTATAATTAAATGGGTACCTCTCTTTGCAGGAATAAGTGGTATAATTTTTGAGATCTCCTTAAATTGTGGAGGTTTCATATTTACCTCATTAAAAATTTTGTAAATTTCAGTTTCAGGGAATAGAGTTTCACTTTTATTTAAAACATATTGGTTTACTGAACACAAAGGTACTTTATCAGACAAAACTGACAGTCCTGATAGATAAACAAAATCAAAAAATTTTTCTTCCTTCCATAAATTTTCTCCAAATTTTTTAAAAAGCAAAATCAGGATTAAAACACCATTTGATAAAAAGGGGAACCCTTTACCTTTAAAGGGATGTATTAAATTTTCCTCTTCAAAGTTACCCTCAAAATGGTGGTCAATTACAAAAACATCAAATCCAAGTTCTCTCAAATGTTTAATTTCCTTTATGTTTGAAAGACCGCAATCAACAGTAATTAAAAAGTCAAAATTCTCACTCTTTAACCTTTCAATCACACTATCAGAGATTCCGTATGATTCATTCTCCCTTGAAGGAAGATAAAAGCTAAAATTAAGTCCCATCTCCTTAAGCAAAATTTCCATTCCCAAAAGAGAGGCTATACCATCTAAATCCTCATGACCTATAATAAGTATTTTCTCCCCAATTTCTTTTTTTTCATTTAAAATTTCAAAGAATCTTTCAATATTCTCATATTTATAAGGAGCTGGTTCAATCTCATTTGATAATAGATTTGGATTTTCTATTAACCTTTTTATGATATCATTTCCTTCCATTTTTTTAATATTTTAAGAGATGTTTTTTCCCAAGTAAAGTTTCTTGCGATTTCGTAAGCTCTAAGAGTTTTGTTTTTAATATTCTCCTCACTTTCTTGAAGAAAATTAATTATACCCTCCTTTATAGAGTTTCTATCAAATCCCCTTAAATAAAAAATACTATCTTGAGCAAACTCTTTAAAAACAGGAAGGGGTGATGCAATACAAGGTTTTTTTAAAATCATTGCTTCAAGGACAGGAAGACCAAACCCCTCACAGAAACTGGGATATATAAGGGCAACAGAGTTTTCATATAAATAAAATATTTCCTCCTGAGTAAAACTTTTTCTTAACCAGATTATGTTACTCCCTGTTAATCTTTCCACTTCCTCAAAACCGAATCCCCTTTCTCCCGCAATTAAAAGATAATAATCCTTTAAGGATAATTCCTTAAAAGCCTCAATTAGGTTTAAAAGATTTTTTCTTTTTTGAACAGTTCCAACAAATAAGAAGAATTTTTCAGGAATATTTTCCACCTTTACCAATTTTTGAGGTATATTGACCCCGGGATAAACAACTAAAAGTTTTTCCTCAAATCCATAAATTTTTTTTATTTTTTCCTTTGTAAATTTTGATGGAACAAAGATAATATCAGAATTAAAAAGTGCTCTTTTAACTTTTTCCCTTGCTAGTTTGACACCCTTAGGAGGAAATAAAAAAGGTTCAGTTTCAAAACATACATCATGAATTATTGTACTTATTATTTTGAATTTTTT
>CBFGJR010000190.1:0-25739 GCA_965649145.1 Caldifarciminota bacterium
TAAGTTATTATAAAAGGTAAATCAATAAAAAAATCGGGAAAAAAAATTCTTACAAAGGGCAATAAAAAAAAGGAATTAAAAATAAAAATTAAAAATCTAATCATGGCTTCTTGGTGGTATAGTATAATAAAATTCATACCTTTCAGGTTTCCATAAAGGTTTAACATATATTTCATAAAATATTTCACCTTTTTTCTCAAGGAAACTATCCACAATAAAAGCAGGGATACCTTTGGGAAAATTTTCAGTTAAACCGGAGGTAAAAAGTGAATCTCCTTTTTTCAATTCCCCCCAGGTTGGATAAAAACTTACTATTCCTCTTAATTCTCCTGTTCCCTGATACAATGATAAAATATTATATTTTGAAATCAGGGAGCATTTAAATTCTTTATTAAAAACAGTCTTTACCTTTAAAAGTTCGCCGTTTTTTTCAACCACTTTTCCAACAAGTCCTTCCTCTGATATTACAACATCGCCTTTTTCACCTTTACCCTTAATAATGATATTTTCCGGGTAAGGAAAGTTATCATAGTAAACAGGAAAATTAACAAAAATTGGCATTTTTTCATTTTTTCTCAGGGAAAATTTTAATCCTTCAATCTTTTTTTTTCTTATGTAAAAAAAGGAATGTATTTCATTATATAAGGAGAAATAAGGATAAAAAATAAAACTTTCTATTTTCCTGTCCAGAAAATATTTAAAGTTTTTTTTAAAGGAAAGAAGAGAAAGAATTACTAAGAAGAAAACAAAAAAATTTTTATTCAATAATCTTCTTTCTTTCCTTTAAAAGAACTTTTTCATAAAAAGATAAATTATCAAGAATTTTACCTGCTCCCCTTGCAACACATGTTCTTGGGTCATCTGCAATTCTTACAGGAAGACCAGTTGCTTCCTGTATTAAGGCATCTAAATTTTTAAGTAAAGCACCCCCACCTGTTAAAAAAATACCTCTGTCAATAATATCAGAAGATAGTTCAGGGGGAGTTTTATCAAGAGCCTTTTTCGTAGCATCTATTATCTGGGAAAGAGGTTCCTTTAGAGCCTCTCTAACTTCTGAAGAAGTTATCCTGATAGTTCTAGGAATACCTCTTACAAGGTCTCTTCCCCTTACTTCCATCTCTTTGTCCTCTCCCACAGGAATACAATTTCCAATTTCTATTTTAATTTTTTCAGCTGTTTGTTCTCCTATAAGGACATTGTATTTTCTTTTAACATATTCAACAATTGCCTCATCCAGTTCATCACCAGCTGTTCTTATGGAAACATTGGAAACAATCCCATTTAAAGCAATAACTGCTATTTCGGTTGTGCCACCTCCTATATCAATTACCATATTTCCCACAGGTTCTGAAATTGGGAGACCAATACCAACAGCAGCTGCTATTGGTTCTGAAACAAGAAAAACCTCCCTTGCTCCTGCATGAATAGCTGAATCTTTAACTGCCCTCATTTCTACCTCCGTAATGCCTGAAGGAACACATATTAGAACTTTTGGATGAAGAAAAAGGGATTTTTTCGTAACTTTTGTAATAAAATAATGCAGCATTTCCTGAACAAGAATAAAATCAGCAATTACCCCATCTTTCATCGGTCTAACTGCTATAATTTCTACAGGAGTCTTTCCAAGCATTTTTTTTGCCTCATTTCCAACTGCTATAACTTTACCCGATTCTTTTTCAACTGCAACAACAGAAGGTTCGTCAAGAACAATTCCTTTTTCTTTTAAATAAATAAGCGTTGTTGCTGTTCCTAAATCAACAGCTACTTCATTACCAAGAAAAATATTAAAAAATTTAAAATAGTTTACCAAATTTCTCTTTTAAAATTGTTTTAACTCTTGCTATGTCCCTTTTTATTTTTCTTATTTCCATTGGATTATCTATACTTCCAAGTACTTTCTTTGTCCTTAATTCAAATAATTTTTCTTTTAAATCTTTCAAAGTTTTTAAGAGTTCTTCCTCACTCAATTCTCTCAATTCAGAAGGTTTCATACTCCTCCCTCCTTATAGCTTACAAACCTTGTCTTTATTGGCAATTTATGGGAAGCAATTTCAAAAGCTCTTCTTGCTGAATCCTCAGAAATACCTGCTAGTTCGAATAAAATTCTTCCTCTCTTGACCACTGCCACATAATGCTCCACATTTCCCTTTCCCTTACCCATCCTGGTCTCTGCTGGTTTCTTTGTAACAGGTTTGTCGGGGAAAATTCTAATCCACAGTTTTCCTCCCTTTTTAAGAAATCTACCTATAGCAAGTCTGCATGCTTCAATCTGATTTGCAGTTATCCATGCTGAATCAAGTGCCTTTAAACCATATTCACCAAATGCAAGATAGTACCCATCAATTGCCTTTCCCTTTCTTCTCCCCCTGTGCATCTTTCTGTATTTCATTCTTTTAGGCTGCAACATATTTAAACCTCCTCAAGTTCTGGTTTTTCAAGGATTTCACCCTTATATATCCATACTTTTACACCTATAGTTCCATACCTTGTGAAAGCAGTAGAAAATCCATAATTAATATCAGCTCTTATTGTCTGAAGGGGGACTCTACCCTGCATATAACCTTCCTTTCTTGCTATTTCTGCTCCCTGAATTCTACCTTTACATTGAACTTTAATTCCCTTAGCGCCCATTCTAAAAGCCTGTGAAACAGCTCTCTTCATTGCCCTTCTATGGGACACTTGCTGTTCAATCCTTCTTGCAATTCCATCTGCGACAAGCTGAGCATCCAGTTCAGGAACCCTTATTTCTTGAACATGAATTGTAATATTTTCATTCTTTAAAAGGGTTGAAAGCTCCTTTTTAACAAGTTCAATTTCTTTTCCCTTCTGTCCAATCACCATTCCAGGTGAAGCTGTATGAATTGTAATTGTGATCTGTTCACCAGCTCTATCAATTACAATATCTGAGACCCTTGCCTCCTTATACCTTTCCCTGAGATACTGTCTGATTTTAACATCTTCCTCAAAATATTTAACATACTCTTTTTTTCTATCACTAAACCAGTGAGCCTTCCAATCTTTATAAACACCGAGCCTGAAACCATAAGGATGAACTTTTTGACCCATTATTTTACCTCCTCAACAATTACTGTAAAATGAGCTGTATGCCTCCTTGCGATACTTGGAGAGCCTCTGAAACCCGGTCTTAAAATCCTCCATGTAGGTCCTTTATCTACCTTACATACTTTAACTAATAAATTATCTAAATTAACATCTTCAAATTTTATTCCCTTTTTAAGTGCCCATGAATTACAGGCTGATTTAACTGCTTTATATAAGAATTTTGCAGATTTCTGTGGAAGAAAATAAAGAATATCAAGCGCTTCCTTAGCACTTTTCCCCTTCACAAGTTCACATATTCTCTTTGATTTTTTATATGAAGTCCTTAAATATTTTATTTTTGCCACTCCTTTCATTCTTTCTTACCCCCTTCTTTTTCCTCTTCTTTTTCCCTCTGACCTTTATGTCCTCTGAATGTTCTTGTTGGGGCAAATTCACCTAATTTATGACCCACCATAAGTTCTGTAATATAAACAGGAATAAATTTCCTTCCATTATGGACCTGGATTGTTAAACCAACCATTTCAGGAATAACCGTGCTTCTTCTTGAGTAGGTCTTTATAGGAGTACTGTCACCCCTTTGTTTGAGTTCCATTATTTTTTTAAAAAGTTTTGGGTCAACATAAACACCCTTTTTACTTGACCTTGGCATAATCACTTTCTCCTTTTAATTATAAATCTCTCAGATGTTTTTCTGGGACTCCTTGTCTTCTTACCCTTTGTAACTTTTCCCCAAGGCGTTTTTGGAATCTTTCCCTTAGTTCTACCCTCTCCACCTCCATGAGGGTGATCACAAGGATTCATCGCTGTTCCCCTTACATGAGGTTTTCTTCCCATCCATCTCATTCTTCCTGCCTTACCTATAACAATGTTTTCATTATCAAGATTTGAAACCCTTCCAAGAGTAGCAAGACACTTCATGTTTATTAACCTGACTTCGCCTGAAGGTAATTGAACATGAGCATAATTTCCTTCTTTTGCAAGAATAATAGCAGCACTTCCCGCTGATCTTACAAGCTTACCACCTCTTCCAGGAATAAGTTCTATGTTATGAATTTCCATACCCTCGGGAATTTCTGATAGAGGAAGAGTATTTCCTATCTTTAAAGGGGAATTTGGGCCTGAAACTATTTCATCTCCTACTTTAAGACCTTCTGGTGCAAGAATATATCTCTTTTCACCATCTATGTAACACAAAAGAGCAATTCTCGCAGTTCTGTTTGGGTCATACTCTATACTTAAAACCCTTGCAGGAATTCCAAATTTATCTCTCTTAAAATCAATTATCCTGTAAAGTCTTTTGTGACCTCCACCTCTGAATCTGGATGTTATTCTTCCCAGATTATTTCTCCCAGCAGTTTTCTTAAGAGGCAGAATAAGGCTCTTTTCTGGTTCTGTTTTTGTTATTTCCCCAAAGGTATAACCTGTCATAAATCTACGAGAAGGGGTAAAAGGATTATATTTTTTTATTCCCATTTTTTCCTCCTATACACCCTCATAAAGAGGTATTGATTCACCTTCTTTTAACTTAACATAGGCTTTTTTCCATGAGGATGTTCTGCCATACAATCTGTGCCTTAATCTCTTTGGTTTGGGTTTAACTCTATGAGTTCTTACCTTTTCAACCTTAACCTTATATAAATTTTCAATAGCCCACTTTATCTCTTTTTTATTAGCATCCTTTCTTACTTTGAAAACATAATAATTATGCTTTTCTCTCAAAAATGCTCCTCTTTCTGTAATAAGAGGTGAAATTACAATATCATAAGGACTTTTATTCACCATTTATCCTCCCTCTTACTTTCAAAAATTCATTTAGTCCATTTTCTGAAAAAACAACATACTGCGAATTTAAAATTTCATAGGCATTTACATCAACAGCCCTTTTAAATAATACACCTTCAATGTTTCTAAAGGCTAAAAATTTATCCCTTTCATTATCTCCAAAAAGTAAAATTACCTTTTTATTTTTAATTCCAAGATTAGAAAGAACTTTTTTACCTTCTTTTGTTTTTAAACCGATATTTTCAAGGTCTCTTATTATCTTTAGCCTTTCTTCCTTTGCTCTATCACTCAAAGCTATATATAAAGCTTTTAACCTGGCTTTATAAGGAACCCTTATTGAAAAATCCCTTGGTCTTGGACCAAATACTATTCCTCCCTTTCTCCATATAGGTGATCTAATGGAACCATGTCTTGCCCATCCTGTGTGCTTCTGTGGCCATGGCTTTCTCCCGCCTCCACTTACCTCTCCCCTTGTCTTAGTCTTTGCAGTCCCTTCTCTCTGTCTTGAAAGATAATACTTGGTCACAAGCCAGAGAAGATGAATATTCCCTTCTAATCCAAAAATACTCTCTGGCAGATTTCTTTCACCAATTTCTTTACCTGTAAGGTCAAAAATTTTTGCCTTCATTTTATTCTTACCCTTTTTGGAGTTCTCACAATTACAAAACCACCTCTTGGTCCCGGTACAGAACCTTTAACTCCTATAAGTTTATTTTCAGGGTCAACATAAATAACCTTCAAATTATGCACTGTTTCTCTTTCATTACCATAATGACCAGCCATTTTTTTACCTTTCCAGACTCTTCCAGGATCAGTTGTCTGACCAATTGAACCTGGCCTTCTGTGGGACATAGAACCATGGGAAGCAGGACCTCCTGCAAACCCCCATCTTTTTACCACCCCGGAAAAACCCCTTCCTTTTGTAAGCCCTATCACATCCACTATTTCACCCACTTCAAATATAGAAGGGCTTAATTCAGAACCTACTCTAAATAATTCAGAGTTAAACTCCCCTCTTACTTCCCTTATATACTCAGCAGGATATTCATCCCTTTCTCCAAAAACTTTCACAAATTCACCCAGAAGAGGTTTTTTAATTCTTTTTTTCTTCCTTTTACCAATGCAAAGTTTAACCGCAGTATAACCATCCTTTTCCTTGGTTCTTAATCCAAAAACATATACATTATCCACTTGTAAAAGGGTAGTAGGAGTTATCTCTTCACCATACAATATCCTTGTCATACCAACTTTTCTTGCCAAAATAGCTTTCATTTTTCAACACTCACTTCAATTTTTACATCCACCCCAGCAGGGAGATCAAGCTTTGATAATTTTTCCACGGTCTCCTGGGTAGGATTTACTATCTCTATCAACCTCTTGTGAATAGAATAGAAAAACTGCTCCCTTGAAGTTTTATGAACAAAGGGACTTCTTATAACACTTATTAGCGTTTTTTTAGTTGGAAGTGGTATGGGTCCTCTCACATCAGCACCTGTTCCGCGCGCAGTAAGAGCTATCCTCTTAGCAGATTTTTCAATTAATCTCGGATCAAAACTCTTTAATTTTATTCTTATTTTTTCTGTAAATGGCATAGCTTTACTCTATAATATCTGTAATAACACCTGCTCCTACCGTTCTTCCACCCTCTCTAATAGCAAACCTCAACTCCTTTTCCATAGCAACAGGATACATGAGTTCAACCTCAAGATTCACATGGTCTCCAGGCATTACCATTTCCCTTCCCTCCGGAAGTTTGATTGAACCAGTAACATCTGTTGTTCTGAAATAAAACTGTGGCTTATATCCTGTAAAGAAAGGTGTATGTCTTCCGCCTTCTTCCTTTGTAAGGACATAAACCTGTGCTCTGAATTTTGTATGAGGTGTGATTGAACCTGGTTTTGCAAGAACCATTCCCCTCTCAACTTCATCCTTTCCTATACCTCTTAAAAGTACTCCTACATTATCACCTGCTCTCGCCTCATCAAGAATCTTTCTAAACATTTCAACAGAAGTAGCCACTGTTTTTCTTGTAGGACCAAAACCAACAATCTCTATCTCTTCACCCGGCTTTAAAATACCCCTTTCAACTCTACCTGTTACAACTGTTCCTCTCCCTGTAATTGAAAATACATCCTCGATTGCCATTAAAAAGGGTCTATCAATTTCTCTAACTGGATCAGGAATATAATTGTCCATTGCATCAAGTAATTCCCATATTTTTCCACAGTGTTCACATTCTCTCTTTCCACACCCGCACTTCAAAGCATTTAAAGCACTCCCCTTTATTACTGGAACCTGATCCCCTGGAAATTCATACTTTCTCAAAAGATCTCTAACCTCTTCCTCAACAAGATCAACTATCTCAGGGTCATCAACTGCATCAACTTTGTTTATATATACAACTATATAAGGCACATTTACCTGCCTTGCTAAAAGAACATGCTCTCTTGTCTGAGGCATCACTGAATCCACAGCTGAAACCACAAGGATTGAGCCATCCATTTGAGCAGCACCTGTTATCATATTTTTAATATAATCATGGTGTCCCGGACAGTCAATGTGTGCATAATGCCTTTTCTCTGATTCATATTCTACATGGGCAAGGTTAACTGTCAGAATTTTTGTCTCGTCCCTTCTGAAAAGCTTTGCATCAGCTTTCGCTACCTGATCGTAATCCTGTTCCTGAGCAAGACCATATTTTGCAAGAACTTTTGTAATAGCAGCTGTAAGAGTCGTTTTACCATGGTCAATATGACCTATGGTTCCTACATTAACATGAGTCTTTTTTCTTTCAAACTTGGGTTTACTCATTTTTTAAAAAATTTTTGGATGGGAATAGAACCCACTTTGGGGTATATTATAAAATCCCCAAAAATGAAAATTAAAATAATATTTTAATATAAAAATTCTTTTTTTTCAAGTTTTAAAGGTCTAAATGCTTTAACTTTCATCCACAAACCTGCTCTGCCCTTAGTATGAGACCTTAAAGCTGTAACATACCCAAAGGTATTTTTTAAGGGCATCTCAGCAATTACCTTTATCCAGTCTGAGTTCTCTAACATCCCCTTTTCCAGTATAGTGGCTTCCCTCTGCATTAAATCCTGAATAACATTTCCCAAATATTCCTGAGGAACCGTAATTTCCACATAGGAATAGGGCTCAAGTAAAATAGGTTCCGCACTTTTTATCACTTCCCTACCCGCTTCATGAATGGTTAATCTTAAGCCAAGAGGGGTTATTTTTTCAATATTATAAACTTTTTTCAAATTCATTCTCACATTCATCATTGGATAACCCGCTATAATTCCAAAATCAAGAACTTCTTTCATTGAACTCATAGCAATCTCTCTTAATTCCTCAGAAAAATTTATACTACTATCTATAACTATCTCATTTCTCATAGCCTCCATTATAGGTAAAACTTCAAGTTGAACTTTTCCATACTGGTCTTCCCCTCCTATATTTTTTTTCACCTCCTTTACAAGTTCCGCTCTCTTTAATATACTCTCTCTATAATGTACCTGGGGTTTTAATGCTCTGAATTCTAATTTATAGTCCCTCTTCAATCTATCGAGAATGATCTCAAGATGCAGTTCACCCATTCCTGATATTATTATCTGACCTGACTCCTCATCTATTTTTAAACTGAAAGTGGGGTCCTCTTCAACCATCCATTTTAATCTTTCCTCAATTTTTTTCAAATCTTTGGCTGAAACAGGTTCTATTGCCTGTGAAACAACAGGTTCAGGAAAAAGCATCTCTTCGTATAATACTGGATGTTCAGAAGAACACAAAGTATCTCCTGTCCTTACATCCTTTGGCCCAACTATCCCAACTATTTCTCCACAAAGGGCTTCCTTTATTGCATTCCGTCTATTAGCATGAAGTCTGTATAACCTCTGAACTCTTATAAGTTCTTTTGTTCTTGGATTATAGATTTTTGAATTCTGGGTAATTTTTCCTGAATATATTCTCAAATAGCAAAGTTTTCCCATATCTTCAAAGATTTGAACCTTAAATACAACTCCACTGAAATGATCCTCAGGTGAAGGATATCTTGAAATTTCCTTACGGGTTAAAGGGTCAATTCCTCTAATTTCTCCCCTATCTATCGGAGAAGGTAAATATAGACATATCGCATCTATTAAAGGCTGAATACCTTTATTTCTTAATGCAGAACCTATTAAGAGAGGCAAAAATCTTTTTCCAAACACACCTTTTCTTATAGCATTATTAATTTTAACTGGATCAGGAATTCCTTTTTCATAATAATCCTCTGCAATACTTTCGTCAATTTCCGAAAGTATTATAATCATATCCTCATAAAATTTCTTTGCTTCTTCAGGCATCTCATCTATCTCATAAACTGAGAATTGAGTTCCTAATTCATCTTTATCCCATAAAATTTTTTTATAATCAACAAAATGGTATACACCTAAAAAAAAAGATTCAATTCCAACTGGCCATTCAAGTAAAAGAGGCTTTATATTAAATTTCTTTTCTATCTGATCCAGAACTCTTAAATGATTCGCACCCTGTCTATCCATTTTATTAATAAAGGCAATTCTTGGAACATTAAACTTTTCAGCCTGTCTCCATATTGTTTCTGACTGGGGTTCAACACCTTCCACAGCAGAAAAAATTATAACAAGACCATCAAGAATTCTCAAAGACCTTTCAACTTCCGCGGTAAAATCCACATGACCTGGAGTATCAACTATATGTATTAAATAATCCTTCCACTCACAAAAAGTAGCAGCTGCCTGGATTGTTATACCCCTTTCTTTTTCCTGTCTCATATAATCCATTGTCGCTGTCCCTTCATCTACTTCACCCATCCTATGTATCCTTTGAGTATAAAAAAGAATTCGTTCTGTTGTTGTAGTTTTCCCGGCATCTATGTGGGCAGCAAAACCAATATTCCTCAATTTTGTTAAATCCATAGGTTTAATAATTTATCTTAGAAGGATTTTAATATAAAATTATTTTCCTCTGATTCCTTACCTCTACTCCCATTTCCAAAATTTACCATCTAAAATGAGCAAAAGCCCTGTTTGCTTCAGCCATCTTGTGAGTGTTTTCCCTTGTCTTTACTGCACCTCCTTCATTATTCGCAGCATCAATTAATTCCTTAACCAATTTCTCTATCATACCTCTTTCACTCCTTGCTCTTGCCGCTCTTATAATCCATTTTATAGCTAAACTGATCTGTCTCTTTGGTCTTACTTCAACAGGAACCTGGTATGTAGCTCCACCAACTCGTCTCGGTCTAACCTCAAGAGATGGCTTAACATTTTCAATAGCCTTTTCAAAAATTTTTATTCCCTCCTCACCTGTTAGCTCTTTAATTCTTTTCATAACCTTATAAAATATCTTCATTGCCTTAGTTTTTTTACCATCCCACATTAAATTGTTTATAAAACTTGCAACAAGGGGTGAATTATAGACCGGATCTGGAGAAACTTTTCTTTCAGGTGCTCTCCTCCTTCTCATTTTATCCCTCCTTCTTTTTCCTCTTTACTCCGTAAAGGCTTCTTGAACTGGCTCTATTTGCAACACCAGCACAATCATAAACCCCTCTTATTATGTGATACTTAACTCCAGGTAAGTCCTTAACCCTTCCACCTCTAACAAGTACAACAGAGTGTTCCTGCAGATTATGTCCCTCACCAGGTATATACGCTATCACTTCTCTTCCGTTTGAAAGTCTCACTTTTGCAACCTTCCTTAACGCAGAATTTGGCTTCTTGGGACTTGTTGTATAAACACGAATACATACCCCTCTTTTTTGAGGGGATTCTCCAAGAGCAGGACTCTTAGATTTTTTCTTTTTAGGTTTTCTTTTATTTTTTACAAGCTGGTTTATTGTGGGCATTAAATGATAGTTTATAAGATGGGGATTAGAACCCAATTTATCTTATTAATTATAATCTCAAAAATTAAAAAATTCAAACTGCTCAAAAATATACAACTTTTAAAATCAAAAAGTTCAAATTCCTGAAAGTAAAAGAAAATAAGAAGCTTGAAAAGATACTTTTGAAAATAAATGTTTGACTTAAGAATAAGAATTTCATAAAATTTGAGTGATGAACCCGAAAGAAATTGAATTTTTAAAACAGAGAAGTAAAGAATTTTATGAAAATGCCCTCAGTTTATTTAAAGAAAAAAAATATAATCTCGCCGCTTTTAACATTGAACAATCTTGTCAACTTTATTTGAAATACTTAATAGGTAAAAAAATAGGGGAATGGCCAAAAACTCATTATTTGGACGAATTAATAGAGGAATTATCGGATGTTTATGAGAGAAAAGAAATTTTAGAATATTTTAAGAACAAGGAACTATTTTTCCAAAATTTAACAGATGCTTATTTTACTTCAAGATATCATCCCAAAAATTTTACTCTAAATTTAACTCAACAACTAATCACAAATTATCAAAATTTTATCAAATTCTTAGAGGAGAGTTTAGGTGATAAATTTTTAAAATGAAAACCTTAATTCAATTAAAAAAGAAAATTTGGCAGAAAAGAAAAAGATACTTTGAAAATTATCTTTTTTGGAGCAGAAAAATTAAACAAAAAACCATAGAAATTTTAGGAGAAGATGTTAAAGTTTTAGTTTTCGGCTCTATTGTTAAAGGAGAATGGGGACCAAACAGTGATATTGACATTCTAATTATTTCAGAAAAACTTTCTAAAAACTGGGAAGAAAATACCTGGATTAAAACAGAAATTAAAAAATCTATTGACCTTTTCTCTCCGTTTCAGATTCATTTAGCCACACCACAGGAATACCAAAACTGGTATCAAAAATTCATAAAAGGAGATTTTAAAGAGATTTAAACTCTAAATAATATCAGGGCAAGGACAAACCTATTTTATCCTAAATACTATGGGATTAAACATATTATTGAAAAGATAAATTTCTTCTATTATAATAAAGAAATGCCCGTGTAGCTCAGGCGGTAGAGCACTTCCTTGGTAAGGAAGAGGCCGCCGGTTCGAGTCCGGCCGCGGGCTTTTCAAATAATCTTGGAAATCAAAATACCTCAAAAAAGCTTCAAAAGAGCAGTTGAAATTCTTAAAAAGGGAGGAGTTATAATAGTTCCCACAGATACAGTTTCTGGATTTGTTACTCCCTACTGGTCTTATGAGGGTATAAATCGTATTTATAAAATAAAAAGAAGAGAAAAGGGAAAAGTACTTGGGCTTTTTATTTCTGATAATAAAGATGTAAAAAAATTTGCAAGAAATATTACAGAAACAAGAAAAAGAATATTCCATAATCTGTGGCCAGGTCAACTTACTTTACTCTTTAAAAGTAAAAATAACCTTCCTGAGTATCTGGTTCATAAGGAAAAAAAAACAGTCGCACTCAGAATACCCTCTCATCCACTTATTTTAAAACTAATTAATGAAGTTGGACCCCTTGTTCAGACATCTGTCAATATTTCAGGTGAGAAGGAAATTACAAAATATAGTGAAATTTATGAAAAATTTGGTAAGTATGTGGACTATGTATATCCCCAGGATTCCTATGGAAATATTTCATCTACAATTCTTGATGTCTCAAAGTATCCCTTTAAAATGATAAGAAAAGGACCAGTTGGAATAAGTCAGATTGAAAATGTCCTTTTAAAAAAAATTAAAATCTCAAAAGATATAAAAACAAATATTCTTTTCGTATGCACCGGGAACACCTGCAGATCACCTATGGCAATGGGAATTCTCTATTCACTTTTAGATAAGGAATTAAAAGATTTAGTAAATGTAAAATCAGCAGGTCTTTTAACCTATGATGGGCTTCCTATCTCAGAAAATACTTTAAAAGTTCTTCAAAAATTTTATAATGTAAATCTATCCTATTACAGAACAAAAAAATTAAGAAGGGAAGACCTTGACTGGGCTGATTTTATTTATGTAATGGAAAGGAAACACTTAAGGGAAATTCAAAAAATGGGATACTATGAAAAGGTAAAGTTACTTTATCCCGGTGAAAACCCTTCCGATATACCTGACCCATTTGGTAAAGATTTTAAATTCTATGTGGATGTTTCAAAAATTATAGAAGAAAGTATTAAAAAAATTCTTAAGGAAATTAAATACAGGTACTAATGAAATATAAAGATGCGGGAGTAGATCTAAAGAAGGCTGAATCTGTATCAAAAATATTCAAAATTTTAACAAACCAGGAAGAAAGGTTCTCAGGTATTTATGACCTTGGTGAATTTTTTCTTGCCGCTACCTGTGATGGAGTAGGAACCAAAACTCAGGTTGCAAGATTAACAAAATATTATGAAATTTTAGGTGAAGATATTGTTAATCACTGTGTTAATGACCTTTTATGCCAGGGAGCAAAACCTTTATTTTTTCTTGATTACATAGCCTCATCAAAACTTGATTTAAAAATAGTAAAAAAAATTGCAAAGGGGATATTAAAGGCTTTGAAAGAAAACGGTAATATACCCCTTTTAGGTGGTGAAACAGCTGAAATGCCTGATATATATAGTAAAGAAGAATGGGATATTGTTGGATTTTGTGTAGGTATTATTAAAAAGGAAAACCTGCTCCCAAAAGAAATAAAAATTGGTGATATTCTCATAGGTTTCCCTTCAACAGGACTTCATACCAACGGATACTCACTTGCAAGAAAAATTCTTTTAAAAAAATATAAATTAGAAAAAAAATTTAATGGATATACTCTTAAAGATTTATTGCTTAAACCGCATAAAAGTTATTTCAATATGCTCTATCCATTAATTGAAAAAAATCTAATAAAGGGACTTGCACATATAACAGGTGGAGGAATTGAAGGAAATTTAAAAAGAATTTTAAGAGGTGGACTTGGATTTGAAATAGATATAAGAGAAATTGATAAACCATTAATTTTTGATATTATAGAAATTGAGGGAAATGTGCCAAGAGACGAAATGTTAAAGGTCTTCAATATGGGAATAGGTATGATAGCTGTAATAGATAGTAAAGATTTTGAAACTGTTAGAAGCACTTTAATTGATAAAAAAGCCAAATTCTACCTTATTGGAGAAATCATAAAAGGTAAAAGAATAATAATTTCTTAGAATCCCTTTATTATTCAAAATTCAGGGTTTTTGAAAATAAAAAGGCATTTGCCTTATAATTTTTTATGAAAAAACTTCTAAAAATTTTTTATTTTTTTAATCTCATAAATAACCCAAAAAGGAGGAAAAAATAAATGTCTGAAAGAATCATAGGTGCTCCAATAGAAGACGAGATGACTATAAGCTATATAGATTATGCAATGAGTGTCATTGTTGGAAGAGCTCTTCCTGATGTGAGAGATGGCTTGAAACCTGTTCACAGGAGAATTCTTTATGCTATGTACGAAGCAGGATTACTCCCTACAAGACCTTTCAAAAAAAGTGCAACAGTTGTAGGTGATGTTCTCGGTAAATACCACCCTCATGGTGATATGGCAGTATATGATGCTCTTGTTAGAATGGCTCAGGATTTTTCACTGAGATACCCTCTAATTGAAGGACAGGGTAATTTTGGGTCAATAGATGGTGACCCACCCGCTGCATACAGATACACCGAGGCAAGACTTTCAAAAATATCAATGGAAATGCTAAGAGATATAGATAAGGATACAGTGGATTTTGTACCCAATTTTGATGGAAGATTAAAAGAACCTCTCGTTTTACCTTCCCTTTTACCTAACTTAATAGTAAATGGTTCAACAGGAATTGCTGTTGGTATGTCAACAAATATACCGCCACATAATCTAACTGAAACCGTTGATGCACTTTTATATTTAATAGATAATCCCGATTGTAAAGATGAAGAAATCTTTGAAATAATAAAGGGACCTGATTTTCCCACAGGAGGAATTATACTCGGAAAAAAGGGAATAATTGATTATTTTAAAACAGGAAGAGGAACAGTCACTGTAAGAGCAAGATACTACATTGAAGAAAAAGGGAGAAAAAAAATTATCTTTACTGAAATACCCTATCTTGTAAATAAATCCAATTTACTTGAAAGAATAGCAGAACTTGTTAGGGAGAAAAAGATTGAAGGTATACAGGATTTAAGGGATGAGTCAGACAGAGAAGGCTTAAGAATTGTTATCGAACTTAAAAAGGGGATTTCTGAGAAATTTGTTTTAAACCAGCTTTTTAAATATACCCAGCTTCAGGACCGTTTTGGAGTAATAATGCTTGCACTCTCAGATAATGAGCCGAGGGTGCTTTCTTTAAGAGAAATTCTTAACCATTATTTAAAGCACAGGGAAGAAGTTACAAGAAGAAAAACCGAATTTTTACTTAAGAAAGCTCTTGAAAGGGCACATATACTTGAGGGACTTAAGATTGCTCTTAAAGATATAGACAGAGTAATAGAATTAATTAAGAAATCAAAGGATCCAAAGGAGGCAAAAGATAAATTAATGAAAGAATTTAAATTGAGTGAGATTCAGGCGCAGGCTATACTGGATATGAAATTACAGACCCTTACAAAACTTGAGATGTCAAAAATTGAAGAAGAGTATGAAAAATTAATCAAGGAAATTGAGAGACTGAGAGGTATCCTGGAGAATAAAGGATTATTATTCCAGGAAATAAAGAAGGAGTTAATTGAAATAAAAGAAAAATACGGGGACAATAGGAGAACTGATATTGAGGGAGAAGAGCCTGAGGAGATTGATATTGAAAAATTAATAAAAAAGGAAAAGATATTAATTTTGCTTTCAAAAAATGGTTATATAAAAAGAGTCCAGGGTTCTTATTTAAAAACTCAAACAAGAGGAACACAGGGGCAAAAAGGACTTCTGCTTGATGAAGATGATTTTCCTGAAGATGTCTTCTATGCCTTTTCTCATGATTATGTTATATTCGTTTCAAATAAAGGTAAGGTTTATTCCTTAAAAGCTTATGAAATTCCTGAAAGTGGTTTAAGAGGAAAAGGTAAGCCAGTAAACCAAATCTTAAATTTATCAGAAAATGAAAAAATTGTTGATATGATTCCTGTTTCAGAATTTAAGAAAAGTCAATATTTATTCCTTATAACAAAAAAGGGAATAATAAAAAAAACAAGTTTAGAACTTTTTAAAAACGCAGGAAAAAGAGGAATTATTGCTCAGGGTTTAAAGGAAGGGGATGAAACCATTGATGGAATTCTTGTTGGAGATGAAGATGACATTATACTTTTAAAATCTAATGGTCTTGCATCACGAATAAAATCTAAGATTGTAAGACCTATGGGAAGAACAGGCTGTGGTGTAATTGGTATAAATACCAGGGATGCAGACTGTGTCTCAGGCACTCTCATAAAGGATGATTCTTCACTTCTTGTTGTAACAGAAAAAGGTTATGGTAAGAGATTCAATCCTAAGGAGATACAGGCAAAGGGGAGGGGGACAAAGGGGATGATTGTCCAGAAGATAAATGAAAAAACAGGAAAAGCAATATGGATAAGAAGTTTTTCTTCAAAGGACCATCTTGTTCTCTTAACAAGTTCTTCAAAACTTTTAAGACAGAAATCAGAAGATATACCTTTGCTTTCAAGGTCCACAAAAGGTGTAAAATTAATAAAGGTTAAAGAGGATGAAAAAATTGTTGGATGTGCAAGAATTCCCTATGAGGAGGAAATAGATGTTTAATTTTACTATTTTTTTAATTTTTTCAATAAATCCAGTAAAAGGGGCTTTTTTATCTTTCTTAATTCCGGGACTTGGAGAAAAAATCTATGGAAATAATAGAGAGTTTTATATGTTGATAACAGGGGAGCTTTCCTTTTTATCTTTTTATTTTTATGATTACAAAACAAAAAGGGGAATAAGGGAAGACTACAAAATATTCGCTTTTCAAAAGGCAGGTGCTTATCCCGGTACTGATGATGAAAATTACTGGAATGCTGTGGAAAACTACTATAATTATGATATTTATTATGAACACCTTTTAAGAGAAGCAAGGGAGCTTTATCCTGATAATCCATTGGTCTGGGAGGATTATGCAAGGGAAAATTCTCCTCCTTACAGGTGGGCATGGAAAGATACAACTTCCTGGGATGAATTTTTGCATAGAAGAGAAAGGGAAAGAAAAATTGAATCAAGGATGAAACTCTTTCAGGGTTTTATAATTTCCTATCATATTTTTTCTGCCATCTACACATTCATACATCTAAAATTAAAAGAAAAAAATAAATTTGAACTTAAAGGAGAATTTAATCCTGAAATGAATAAAATGGGTATAAAATTAATTTATAGATTTTAAAATTGTATTTTATAAAAAGGGAGGAGTGGTTAAAAAAGGGTCTTACCGGTAGAATAAATAAGGTTTTAAAACATCCCTTCTATGTTATACATCACACAGCAACATTTCAGACGGAATATAAAGGAAATATAAACTATTTAGACAGGATGCATAAAAAAAGGGGATTTTTATTAATAGGTTATCACTTTATAATAGGGGTTGATGGTAAAATTTTTGAGGGAAGGAAGATAGGAGAAGAGGGTGCTCATGTCAAAAGGTTCAATGATTCAATCGGTGTTGCGCTTATTGGAAATTTTGAAGAAGAAAATATTAAAAAGGAACAACTTGAATCACTTTTAAAACTCATGTTTTTTTTAAATAATAACTTACTTATTAACAGATTTACCTTTCATTTTCTTTTAAATGAAAATACCTTATGTGGAAGATGGATTTATGGAAAAATAATAAAAAACAAAAATAAAAAATTTTTTAAATTTCCAGAGGATTTATTTTATAATTTATTGTGGGTTCAAACCCCTGAATAAAAACAAGGAGGGAACTTAAATGAAAGAAAAAGTCTATATAATTGGAGCCGGTTTTGTAGGAGCAGAGTGTGCTAACGAACTTGCAAGAAAAGATTTCTGTGATATAGTTCTCATTGACATTCTTGAAGGAATTCCCCAGGGAAAATCCCTTGATATGACCCATGCAAACCCAATAAGATACATATCACCCAGTATAAAGGGACAGAATAATTATGATGGTATTGAAGAAGCAAAAGTTGTTGTTATAACAGCGGGTGTCCCAAGGAAGCCTGGAATGACAAGGGAAGAATTGCTTGATACCAATTTCAATATTATGAAAAATGTAATTGGTGAAATAAAGAAAAAAAATAAAAATGCAATTTTGATAGTTGTTACAAATCCCCTTGATGCTATGACCTATGCTGCCTATAAGTTATCTGGTTTTGAAAGGGAAAGGGTAATTGGAATGGCAGGTGTTCTTGATTCAACAAGATTCAGAGCTTTTCTTGCAATGGAACTTGGTGTTGCCTATGAAGATGTTTCAGCAATAACTCTTGGAACTCATGGAGATTTAATGGTTCCCTTACCAAAATATGCTACCGTAGGGGGAATCCCAGTAAATCATCTTTTACCAAAGGAAAAGATAGATGCAATTGTTGATAGAACAAGGAAAGCAGGAACTGAGATAGTTTCCCTTTTAAAAACAGGAAGTGCTTATTATGCACCTGGTGTTTCAACAGCAATAATGGTGGAATCAATAATTAAGGATAAAAAAAGAGTTCTTTCGGCATCAGTTTTGTTAAAAGGAGAATACGGAATAAAAGATATATTTGTTGGAGTTCCTGTAGTTTTAGGTGAAAATGGTGTAGAAAAAGTTATTGAGATGAAACTTGAACCGGATGAACTTAATGCCCTAAGGAAATCAGCTGAACATGTTAAAAAAATGCAGGAGGAAATAGATAGGAAGCTCTAAAATTTTTTTCAGGCTGCGCTAAGAGAAAGCTCTTTAAACTAAATTACTTGCAAGACCTATCCAGGTTCTTAAAGCATAAAAAGCTTCAATTATGTCTTCTGCTTCATAACTTAAAGTTCTCGGTGAAACTCTTTTTGTTTTAGGCATAATCTCAGCAATATCAGTCATGCCTGTATTTATAAAATCTGCTTCTATCCTTACTTTTCCATTTATTTTTAAAGGTTTTATAACTTTATTTTTATATTTATCAATCGCCCCTTTTATGTTTAAATTTATTTCCTTTTCAATTTTAGGAAAAGAAAAATGTATTGCCGAGAATCTGCTTATTGCCTCTTTGGTAATAACATACTCAATCTCGGGAATAAGTGTCCTTGCTTCCTTCACAACTTCATTATCCCCTGTTAAAAAAATTACTGGAACATCAAAATCTCCTGCAACATAAGCATTTATAGCAAATTCACCTACAGGTAAATCATTTATTCTTACTTCATAGATAACTCTTCCAAAATAAGTATGGTCAAGAACCCCTTTATTTCCGGCTCTTGAGTGGTAACCTAAAAAAATTGCCGCATCACTTTTTTCAACACCTTCAACCATTGAGAGTCTCTTTAAATTTCCTGTGATTAACCTCACATTTTCAGGGATTTCATCAAACAGTATATTCGTCATGTCTCCGTGAGAATCATTGACAATAATTTCTTCTACCCCATTTTTATTTAAAGAATTGATAACACATAAAAGATGATTTGTCATCCATCCCCTTGCCTTCTCGTAATCTTTTCCTTCTCTTCTTGTATGTTCTAAGGATACAACACCTTCTATTCCCTCAATATCAATTGATATAAAAACTTTCATTCACTTAAATTTCAAAAGAAGTCCAAGGGGAATTAAAACTAAGTATCCAAGAACCATAAAGATAACTGAAAAGGTTTTATCACCAAGAAAAAGAAAAATAAAACCTATAAGGGCTGAAACCAAACCTGTTAATAAAAGGATATAATTTTCTTTTTTGTAAGGTAAAGTATTTTTCATTTTTTAATTTTACTAAAAAAGAAAATCAATTATCAATATTCAAAGGGAACAAAATTTTTGTTTTTTATTTTATAAAATTTAACATTTTCTATAGATCTTCCAAAAAGATAAAATTTGTAAGCACCCTTAAAGTAAATCAGGTTGTTTAAAAAACTTAAAAAGGAATAGGAGCCTCTAATATCTTTCTCAAAAGCATAATTAAGAATATTACCAATATCATAGCCAATATAAGCTGCCTCACCTGGATAAAACCCATATTTTGTTTTAAATTCAGATAAAAATTTCTCAGAAACTCCTCTATCCCATATTCCAGAACTTGCAAAAATCACCCTATCTTCCACATACTTATTTGATTTGAGAGCAAAATCCTCTGTTGTAAATTTTCCTGTTGATATAATTTTTGATTTCAATCCTTTAAAAACAATCTGGGAAGAAAGTGAAAGAAGAGATTCTTCTGTTCCTGCTGGGAAAATAATGATATCAGGTCCCAATGTATCTTTAAAAAATTTTACCATTAAGTCAATTTTCCTCTGAAAGTCAGGCGAATCAGGTGAAAACATTATATAAATAATATCGCTTCTTTCTTTGAAGAAATCATATAAAAAGGATAATATACTTTCACCCTCTTCAGTTCTTGGTACAAAAATAGAAATCCTTTGAAAGTTATTTGGAATTATAAACCTTTCCAGAATTGCTCTTATCTCCTGGTATGTAGAATTAGAAAGAGTCACAATATTTTCAGCAAACTCACAAGCTTTTATATAGGAAAGTGCAGGAACTATAAAGACTTTATCCTTTTTCCTGGCAAAATAGGGAAGGGCTGTATAAAGATTTTTACTTAAAATAGGACCAACTAAAATCATAAAATCAGAAGAATATAAAAGGTGATTTTCAATTAATTTAAAAGTTTGAAAGGGGTCCCCTTTTGTATCAAAAAAACTGTAATCTTTATATTTGAAGGAAAGTTCAAAACCTTTAAGAAAATCCTTACCAAGAGAACTATCAGGACCGGTTAGTGGAAGATAAAGAAAAATAGAACCTCTTTTTTCTCTTATAAAAGGAATCTCAGTTTTTTTTCTTGTAAATATTTTTTCTATTTCTTTTGTTCTTTCGTGTTCAGGATAATATTCTTTTAAAATATAAAAAATTTCTTCCTGTGCCTTTATATCCCCATCTCCTCTTGCTTTTTCAAAGGCAATGGAGAGCATTTCCGGGTATATCCTTTTATTTTGAAGTTTATTAAGATTTTTTAAAATTTCTCTCAATGAAAGGGATTCTGAAAGTTTAAGTATTTTCCCCTCTGATTCTCTATAATAGGGGGATTCTCCTTCACTAACAATTTCAATATAAGTTTCAAAGGCTCTAAGTAAAAAATTTTTTTTCTCATAACTTTTTGCAAGCATATAGAAGACTTGAACTTTATAATTACTTTCAGGATAAGTATTTAAAAATTTGTTTGAATAAACTATAACTGAATCAGGGTTATTTAGATAATAATAAACATATATTAAAAGGTAAAGAGTTTTTTCATTTTTTTCTCCTTCTTTTAATAACACCTTTAACTCTCTTTCAGCATCTTTCAGCTTATTATTTTTTATAAGTTCAATTATTTTTACATCTGTCTGATTTAAAAGAAATAAAAGAATAAAAAATTTAAACATATTTAATTATATGAATAAGGATTAATTAAAATAAAACCCCTCCCATATCGGGAGGGGTTCTTAAAAATTGTAATTTACTCTTTACTTATTCAGAAACAAGAAATTTGAATGTCCCTTCAGATGAACCCTTGTATCTCAAGAAGTATACACCAGATTTCAAATTCTTAAACACAACCTCATTATTTCCAGAATTAACAAAAAGAGCCCTGGTATCAAGCTTCCTTCCGTTCTTATCATAAAGTTCAAAAACCATTTTCCCATTGAAAGGTGAAATAAATCTCACTGTTCCATTTTTATAAATATTACCCACAAAACTGAGCCCCTTTCCTGTAACAAAAGATTTTGAACCTTCCTCAACACCCATAAGAGGATAATAACCTGTGAGAATATAAGTCTGATCTATAGCGCCTAACCTGTATATACCATAATGAATATCATAACCAGCCATTGCTCCATCCCATCCCCTTACAACATTAAAGAGAAGCCAAACATTAGAGCCTCCAAATACATGCTTTACCGTATGAACCTGATGCTCTATCTTGTCATCAGTAGGTTGATTAACCTCATCCCTTGTAATATTTATTGGCGCACTCCATGTCGCTCCTCCATCTGTTGAATACTTCACATAAATATCTGTCCAACCATACCTTGAACCATTCACATAATCAAAAGTATGATAATCAACATAGGTAACATAAAAAACATTATGAACATGGTCTATCGTTAATTCACAGTTCACAAACTGAATGTCCTCATCAGGGTCAATGACCGTATATGTCGCTGTTGGAGTCACAAGATATAAACCATTACCCGATACAAAAGTATCCGCTGTTCCAAAAATTATTGGATTAGTAAACAAACAGGTTGTTGAAATAAGAGCAACAGGTGTTGATGCATCTAAAAGCGCAAAATCCCAGTAGTTTGTCCACCAGAATGCATCAACAATATGCGTTGAACCATCATAACCAAAAGTAAATGTATCAATAGGTATTTGTATATTAAGACCTATTCTTTGCCAGCTTACTCCATCATCATATGAGACAAAAACAGAATCAGGTAAAACAAGGGCTGCATAAGTTCCATTAAGATAATCCATATTCCAAACTTCACCAGGATGACCAGGTATCACAGTTGCGGGAGGGTCTGGGTTAACAAACCCAAATTTCCACCACCATTGGGAGAAATAGTTATTATCAGCTCCTATCAACCAGTTCACATAGTTTGCAGGGTCATTTGAACCATGTGCAAAACTCTGAAAACCAACAAAAGGAGTAGTTTGATAATAATACTTTAAAATATTTCCCTGACCAAGGTCACCATTTGAAGGAACAGTTGCTATTGAAGCACCATAACCAGGAGAAACATTTGCATAACTCGCTATAAATGTATCACAGTCACCCAACCATGGACCAACCTGTGGATATCTACCGCCTCCATCATCATTATAAGGCCATACCCTATTCCATGTGGTACCACCATCTTTTGTAAATGTAAGAGCAAGCCATCCTGAACCTGGATAATTGGGATTATCAGATAATCTTCTATATGTGAAAAATACACAGGATTGGTCGGGTGATGTATTTATAGGCTTTTCAGCAGTGTAAAGGGTTGAATACTGATTTGGCATTGTATCAACATAGCTGATAGTCAATGTGGTGTAGGTGGGAGGAGACGCCAGATAGTAATCAAGGGTGCTTACAGCATCCTCATCTATAATCATATGAGTTCTTGCAGCAGGATTTATATAACCTGCAAGGAGGAATGTGGTTAAAAACATTCCTCCTAACATTTTTTTGAGGTAACTCATTTGAAACCTCCTTTTTTATAGGGAATTGAACCCTTTTTATTTTATGCTTAATTATAATCAATCATTCATTAATTCTTCAATCTTCAAAAGAATTTTTATATGGGAAGTTGGGTCAAAGGGATTCTGTGGGTAATCATTCCAGCCTGAAAGTTTTAAAATATCAACAGCATTTCCATAAAGTTTTTCTTTAAAGAAGGCATAGGCAGCTGCACCAATAATATTTGTGAATTTTATAAAGGGATAATGGGGGAAATAAAAAGCCCTGCTTCTTTTTGCAAGAGAATAAAGATATTCAGCAGCAAGGGAATTCTTCTTCTGAGCAAGATATATAAAACCTATACCTGCCCAAGCCCATAAAAATTTATCATCTGTCCCCATCTGTGGTATATAATAGGTATAATCTATAAAAGTTACTGTATCAGGAGGTTTATCATTAAAATAAACAAGAGTATCATCAAAATAAAAAGGAATTTTAACTTCTGCGGGAGCCTCAATTACACTTGATACCCAGAGAATATTTCTCTTTTTTGTCCTTATAGCCCAATTCGCTCCGTAAGGAAGTGAAGGACCCGTTACTATTGTTGCAACTTCCTTAAATTGCTTTTCCACTAAGGAAATACCGTCAAGAGCAAGAATTAAAGAAAAATAAGAAAGTGCTGAACTTAAATCATTATTTTCTCTTTCTAAAAGCGTGTAACCTTTGCCAAGTACAGCTTCCCTATCCTGAAGATTTAAAGTTATAAGAGAATCAAACCAGAATTCAGCGCTTCCAAAATCACCTATATCATAATAGAACCATGCTTTTTTAAGAAGTTCATCTCTTGAGGGTTCAGGTGAAAATTCGGTCTCTACTTTTTTACAGGCTGTTAGAAATATCATAGAAACCATAATTAAAGATAAATAGTTCTTCATTTTCATTTCAAACCTCCTTATTTATTATCAAAAACAACAACTTTCCTTTTAATTTTTGAAAATCCATCAATATCAGCTACTATAAAATAAACACCCTGTGAAGGAATATCAAGAGTAAATTCATAAATTCCAGGCTCTTTTTCACCTTTCAAAAGACCAGAAATCTTCCTTCCTGATGAATTATAAAGAGAGAGTTCAACATTCCTTTTAAGAGGCATATAGAAGGATATTTTTGCTTCATCTTTTTTCATAAGAGACGGTGCTTTAATCAGGGGAATAGTTAACCCGCCTCCACCACTCCTTACCTGGAATATTCCAAAAGTATTCGTTTCAAATAAGAATTTTCCTTCTTCTCTATCAACAACACCCTGAACATTTACCCAACCTATTCCACTTTCGTACCTGTAAAGAGAAACTCCTTCATTTTTCAAGGAAGGGTCAATAATCTCCACTAAAAAGTTAGAAGAAATTTTTTCTCCCTTGCGACCGATTGTGATAATATCTGAATAACCTTCTGAAGACCCTGGAACTATATAATCAAAAGCATTTTTATCATTTCTTGAAAGCGTAAGCATAAATGAATTATTCAAACTGGACGGGAAGCTAACTCTAATAGAACCATCAGAAGAAGCAAATGTCCCACCCCCTGTTACATAAAAAACAGGAACAGAAATGATAACCTTTGTTCCATTACCTGTTGTATCTTCTACATAAGCAGTGAAGTTATATATTGTACTCTTCCTCGCAAGTTCCTTTGAGGTAGTAAATAAAGCAATAGGAGCAGAACCTGCAAGGTTTGTTAGATTATCATCCACATCCAATACTCTTCCTCCTTCTAAAATCGTAAGTTTTACTCCTTCCTCATTAACATCCTTATAAACCTTTCTTCTACTCCATAGATATACATCAACAAAATTATCAATAGCAGGATTCTGAAAAACCATCAAAACAGGGTACGGAACCTCTAAGTCTCTCCCTCTTGCTGTGCTATAAACTCTTTCAAGGTCAGTATTCACAACAACAATCTGCTGTTTCAAGGAGACTGTATTATCATTTAAAAGAATAGAATATAAATGTCTAAGGGTATCTTCGGGCGAGAGTTTATTTATTTCTACAGTACTATCAACCTTATAATTAATGTTCCAGACCTCAATAGGCGAAACCCAGTTTCCTGAAGTATCAAAATAGGAAGCATCATCCGGAAAACTCAATCTAAGAATATGTGTACTTGCATCAGGATTATGAGTGTAAATTATATAGGAGAAAGGCTCCTGCTCAATAAAAGCATATCTTAAATCTGTTGTAGGTTCCTCAGTAGGGAAAGGGTCAATTATACGATAATCATCTTTTGCATTAAAAATAGCCCATTCAGATATGTATGGTTTAAATCTTGCAAAGGATACTGAAGTATCACTAAGGAGTTCCTTAATTTTTTGTAACCCATATTTTTCCTTTATATATTCTAAAAAAGTAAAGATTCTTGCAGTGCTAAACTCATTAGCTTCAGGTTCCCCTTCACCATGATACTTTGAAAAATCTCTCATATCTACATTTGTTCCAGTGGAATCATAATATTCAGTCAAATCAAATAGACCAGGAACCCCTTTTATTGTGTCTGGCATATTTGAAGTCAATGAGTCTGTCTTATATTTGTAATTAGCAATTAAAAGAGTAGCAAAACCTTTCCTCACCAATTTATTCTCCCTTGGTTTTAGGTTGAAAAGTCCCCTGTTTATAAACTGATAATCAAATAC
>CBFGJR010000191.1:0-13992 GCA_965649145.1 Caldifarciminota bacterium
AAAAAACTTTTTTTTATCCGGTTTTTTTCTCTCCCTTTTTGTTTTAACAAGATACTATATTTCCCTTTTATTTCTTTTTCCTGTTTTTTTTCTTTTTTATAAAAATAAGGTAAGTAAAAAAAATATATTCTCTTTTCTTATAGCAGTTATATCGCCCCTTTTACCCTTTTTTTTCAGGATTTATAAAATAACAGGTAATCCTTTTTTTAACCTTGGTTTTTATTCCTTTTTTTCCTTTGAAATGGTAAATATTCCCTATAAAACTTCTTTAAATATGAATCTTCCTTTTTTTATTGAGAGTAAAATTGATTCTTTATTTTTTTATATTAAAACCCTGGATAAAATCCTCCCCTTTTATCTTTTCCCCTTTGCCTTTTTATTTAAAAGTTCTCTTCAGGATTTAAAAAATTTAAAGTTTTTTTTAATATTTTCTCTTTTAACATTTGCACCATTGCTTGGATTTATAAATCCTGAACATCGCTTTCTCTTTTACCTTTCCCCAATTTTGATACTTTTTTCCCTTTACTTTTTAAGTAATTTTCCTTCTTTTTTAAAATTTTTTGTAATTTTTACTTTATTACTTATAATTCATGAGGATAAAAATATCATAAAGGAAAGTATAAAAAGGAATAATAGTTTTTTTTTGAGTGAAGAAGTTTTAAAAGAGATTGAATCTCTGACATCTGAGGATAAATTTTTAATAAGTAATGCCGATGCCCTTATAGGTTTTTACACAGGAAGGACATGTATATTTCCCCTTACAAACTTTAATGATTATGAATACTTATTAAAGATCATTCCCCTTGAGGGAATAGTTATCTTTCAGGGTGTTTATAAGCTCTTTTATATGAAATACAGTTTCAGGGATTATGAAAATTTTTTAAAAAGAGAGTTTCCCTTTACAAAAAAATTTCCTGATGGAACTTTTATTTATTTAAAAAGATTTTAAAATTCAAAATTTTTGTAATAATTATTTGAGGAAAGGAAAAGATCAAATAAAAAGGGAATATTTCCCTCCATCTTTGCAATTAATTTCCAGAGGGGTTTTATGTATATATTCTTTCTACCCCTTTTTATTCCCTTAATAATCTCCCTTGCAACCTTTTCTGAATCAGACCACATCAATCTATTTTTTGAGACACTGGTTGCACCTATTTTATTTATGGCGTTTTTAAAAAAGTCTGATTCAAAGGGACCGGGATAAACACCGATAACTTTAATTCTGAAGGGTTTTAACTCCCTTCTTAAAGAATCAGTAAAACCGCGAACAGCAAATTTTGTTGCTGAGTAAATACTCATAAAGGGTGTACCGACATAACCTGCAAGTGAAGAGACATTAACAATAATTCCCCTTCCCTGTTCTTTCATATATGAAACAACTTCTCTTGTTGGGAGAAAAACCCCTTTAATATTCAGGTCAAATAATTTTTGAAAATCCTCACTTTTAACATCTTCAATTTTTGAATATAAACCCATTCCTGCATTGTTTATAAGACAATCTAAACTATCAAAAGTTTCCAGTGCTACAAAAATAAAATTTTTTACACTTCTTTCATCAGTAACATCTAAAAAAGTAGTTATCACCTTAACTTTAAATTTTGAAAGAATTTCTTCTTTAATATTTTCAAGAATTTCTCTTTTCCTTGAACCAATTAAAATGTTACCGCCTTCTTCTGCAATTTTGTAAGCAAGTGCTCTACCAAGACCAGATGAGGCGCCTGTTATTAAAAAATTTTTGTTTTTAAAATCTTTCATCCTTAATATCAAGGTCTAAAATTTTAAATGACAGATCCTTTTTCTTTGAATAATAATCAATTTCAGGAGTGTAAACAATAGATATTTTGGTTTTACCTGATATTATTCTATTATAAACATCGGGTCTTTCAGGAACAAAAGCTCTGAAGAATTTTCCATTTTTGCCTATATAAAAATCAAGATGTTCATTTTTTCTCAGTTTAATGTTTCCCATACAGAAAACTTCTTCCTCAAGAAAGATAGGTTTGGGATTACCTTCACCAAAAGGTTCAAGTTTTTCTATAACCTTTTTATAGAGATCTATATCCCATTCATCCACAGGAAATTTTGCATCAATTTCAATTTCAGGTTCTAAATCTTCCTCTTTAACAAGAAGGGAAGTTATGGTATTTATTCTTTCTTCAAATTCTTCATAATTCTTTTTATAGATTTTAAGACCCGCTGCCTTTTTGTGACCACCGTATTCAAGAAGTATATCATTCAATTTATCAAGAATTTCCATAAGATTTAAATTTTTTATTGATCTTGCAGAACCCCTTAAAATATCACCTTCCTCAGTGAAAACAATTGAAGGTTTTGAATATTTTTCAGTAATTTTTGAAGATACAATTCCTATCACACCTGGATGAAAATCTTTACCTTTAACTACAATAAAGGAATCTCTTTTTTTTTCTTCTTTTTCAATAATTGAAATAACTTCTTTCTGAATCCTGTCCTGTTCCTTCTGTCTTTCTTTATTAAGTTTTTCAAGTTTTCTTGCTATTTCTATAACTTCCTCCCTTTTCTTTGAGACGAGGAGTTTAAATGATAGAATTGCCTCACTTATTCTTCCTGCTGAGTTTAGTCTTGGAGCCAGAATAAAGGCAATGTCCCTTGTTCTTAAATTTTCTTCTTTTCCTGAAATTTTTTTCAGTGCCTTAATACCAACTTTTTTTGATTTTTCTAAAACTTTCATTCCTAAGTAAGTAAAAACTCTGTTTTCAGATATAAGTGGAACAATATCAGCAACTGTTCCAAGAGCAACAAGATCAAGGTCCCATAAAAGTTCTTTTATATCCCTTCCCATAATTTCATTAAAGTAAAGTAAAAATTTAAATACAACTCCAACACCGGAAAGATATTTGAAAGGATAGTTAATATGTGGGTTAATTATTGAAAAAGCAGGTGGTAATTCTTTTGATGGGACATGGTGATCTGTAATAATAAGGTCAATACCATTTTTAGAAGCCCATTCACTTGCTTCAAAAGCCCTTATACCTGAATCGCAAGTTATGACAAGTTTTACACCCTTTTCCCTTAGTTCCTTTAGACCTTCTATCTGAACACCGTAGCCCTCCTTTAATCTATTTGGGATTTTAACCTCAGGTTCTATTCCGAATTTTTTTATATTTCTGTATAGAAGCGCACCCCCTGTTATTCCATCCACATCATAATCTAAATAAAGACCTATTTTTTCCTTTTTTTCTATTGCCTCTTTTAATCTTAAAGCTGATTCAGTGACACCATTTAATTTAGAAATGGAATAGATATAGGAAAATTCAGGGTTTAAAAAACTTTCTTTATCCTCAACCCCCCTTATTTCAAGTAAGAAATCAAGTAAATTTTCTCTTGAAGGAACTTTGTCTGTTCTTAAAAACCACCTCCTTTTTTTCATTACTTTTTTGTTATAAATTTGTTTTCTTTTAAATTTAAATGGGGGTCAAACCCTTTTTACCAATATCCTTCCTGTAATGCATACCTTCAAAGTTTACAAGATTTACTCCCTCATAAGCTTTTTCAATTGATTCTATAAGAGTTTTTCCGTAACCTAAAACTCCCGCAACCCTTCCCCCATTTGTGTAAAGTTTTCCATCAATTTCTTTTACACCAGCGAAGAAAACTTTTCTATCCTCTGAATCAACCTTTTCCCACCCTTCAATTAATTTACCTTTTTCATATTCCCCTGGATAACCCTTTGAGGCAAGGACCACATATGTGGCATAACCTTCCTTGAACCTAAGTTTTTTTAACTTTCCAATTTTAAATTCTTTTGTAAATTCAATAATTTCAAAAAGATCTGTTTCAAGTAAATATAAGAGAACCTCTCCTTCTGGGTCACCCATTCTTACATTGTATTCAAGAACATAAGGACCTTGCTCTGTAAGCATAAGTCCCAAATAAAGAAAACCCTGATATTCAAATCCTCTTTTTACCATTCCCTTTATTGTTCTTTTAACAATTTTTTCATCAATTTCTTCCATTAAAGAATAACTTACAAAGGGACAGGGTGCATAGGCTCCCATACCACCTGTATTCGGACCCTCATCATTATCAAAGATTCTCTTATGGTCCTGAGAGGGAATAAAGGTTAAATATTCATCACCACTTACAGAAATAATAAGTGAGATTTCAATTCCTTCAAGAAAATCTTCTATAAGGCACAAATTTCCTGCTTCTCCGAATATTTTATCCTCCATAATTTTTTTAACTGCCTCATGGGCTTCTTCCTTATTTTTACACACGATGCTTCCTTTTCCAAGAGCAAGACCACTTGCTTTTACAACAAGAGGTCTTTTTCTTTTTTCAATGTAATTGTGTGCTTTAATTGGTTCATCAAAAATTTCAAAATTTGGAGTAGGGATTCCGTATTCAGTCATAAATTCCTTGGCAAAAGATTTTTCTCCTTCTAAAATTGCTTCTTTTTTTGATGGACCATAGACAAAGGCTCTATCTTTTAAAAAATCCTTAATTCCCTTTACAAGGGGTTCTTCCGGACCTACCAAAACATATTTAATTTTTTCCCTTTCTAAAAATTCTTTTATCTTTTCAAAATCAATTTTAATTTCAGGGAAAATTTTCATACCCTCCTTCATACCCTCATTTCCAGGAATCACATACACACTGTGTCCTTTTTTAAGAAGAGAATAACTAAGCGCATGTTCCCTTGCACCACTTCCAATAACAAGGATTTTTTCCATTAATAATATTTTAATTAAATTCTTTCCAATTTTTCTTTTTATTGTTTTTTATTTTAAAATATTAATCTATGAAGATAAATCCTTTTATTTTCCGGGAATATGATATAAGAGGTATTGCAGACGAAGATTTGAGGGATGAAAATATCTGGCATATAGGTAAGGCTATTGCAAGTTATATAATTTCAAGGGGTGGAAAGACTGTATCTCTCGGAAGGGATGCAAGGCTTTCCTCTCCAAGGATAAGTGGTGTTCTCCTTGATGCCTTTTTGAAATCCGGATTAAATGTAATAGATATAGGTATGGTTCCGACTCCCCTTTTGTATTTTTCAGTTTTTAAATTCGGTCTTGATGGTGGTGTTGAAGTAACTGGAAGTCATAATCCCAAGGAATTTAACGGCATAAAGATAATGTGTGGAAAGGAAACTATTTATGGTAAGGAAATTCAGAAAATAAGAGAATTGGTGGAACAGGGGGAATATTCAGAGGGTCATGGTAAAAGATGGATAAGAGAAGATATTGTTTTTGAATATATTAATGAAATAAAAGAAAGGGTGAGAATATGGGATCCTCAGAATTATAACATTGCCCTTGATCCGGGTAATGGAACCTGTGGACCTTTGATTCAGAATCTTTATAAGGAGTTTAAAATAAGTTTTAAGGGAATTTATATGGACCCTGATGGTAATTTTCCAAATCATCTTCCTGATCCAACTGTGGAAAAGTATATGGAAGACCTTAAAAAATTTATGAGAGAGGAAAAGAATTTTACAGCAGGTTTTGGTTTTGATGGTGATGGTGATAGATTCGGTGTTATTGATGAAAAATTGAGAATAATTTATGGAGATAAGATTCTGGCAATTCTTTCAAAAAAGGTTCTTGAGGAAAGAAAAGGTAGTAAAATTATATTTGATGTTAAATGTTCCCAGGGAGTTTATGAGTATATAAAGAATCTGGGTGGGAAGCCAATTATCTGGAAAACAGGACATTCTCTGATAAAGGCGAAACTGAGGGAGGAAGATGCGCCTATTGCTGGTGAAATGTCAGGACATCTTTTTTTCAATGATAGATTTTTTGGATTTGATGATGCGATTTATGCTTCTTTGAGATTTATAGAAGTACTTGATACTTTTGGAAAAAAGGTCTCAGAACTTGTTGATGAAATACCTTTTTACTATTCCACACCTGAGATAAGGGTGGATTGTCCTGATGAGCACAAGTTTAAAGTTGTTGAAAAACTTAAAAGGAAATTTTCTAAAAAGTATAAGATAATGGATATTGACGGAGTTAGAATAAATTTTCCTGATGGATTTGGTCTTGTGAGGGCTTCTAACACTCAACCTGTTCTTGTTTTAAGGTTTGAAGGTAAAACTCCAGAAAGAATGGAAGAAATAAAAAATATAATTCTTGAAGAACTCTCTAAATTTGAGGAGGTGGCAATAGGTTCAATTCCTTAAAAAATAAAAACAAAAGATGAATAAAGAACCAATACCACAGGTAGATACCCATATAGGTGAAACTACATATCTAAAAGGTGAAATAAAAGCAAAGGGAGGTATAAGAATTGATGGAGAATTTGATGGAAATATTGAGACAAAGGATATTTTGATTGTAGGTGTAAATGGAAAATTAAAATCCCAGGAAGTTAAGGCAAAAAATGCAAAAATTGGTGGGATTTTTTCGGGAAAATTAACTGTTGAAGGAAAGGCTCACCTGGAAAAGACAGCAAGATTTGATGGTGAACTATACTGCAAGGGTCTTATTGTAGAAGAAGGTGTTATATTCAATGGGAAGTGTTTTATGGATGAAAAAATGGAAAAAATTAAAGAGGTAAAACATAAGGAAGAAAAGTGAAATTTTCTGTAATTGTTGTTAATTTTAATAGCGGAGAATATCTCCCCTATACTTTACGCTCCATAAAACTGAATTTTGAGAATGCTCAAGATTCCGAGTTTGAGGTTATTGTCGTTGACAATAATTCAACCGATAATTCACTGGAAAGGGCTAAAAATTTTTTCCCTGAGTTTAAATATATTGAAAGTAAAAAAAATCTCGGTTACGGAGGAGGATGTAATCTTGGCTCAAGATATGCAAGGGGGGATATACTTGTTTTTTCAAATGCTGATGTAGTTATCCCTAAGGGAACCTTTGAAAAAATAGAAAAATATTTTAAAAGTGAAGAAAAATTGGGAATTTTAGGGCCGAGATTTGAATATCCTGATGGAAGTTTTCAACCCAGTTGTAGAAGGTATCCAAGGTTAAAGTATCTTTTATTTGGAAGAAAATCAATTGGTTCCTATATTTTTAAAAATAATCCTATAACAAGAGAATTTCTCTATCTTGATTTAGAAAAAGAAAATAAACCCTGTGAAGTAGAGGGAGTTGTTGGTGCCTTCATGGGTGTAAGAAAAGAAATTTTTAATTTGGTAGGTGGATTTGATGAAAGATTTTTCCTTTTTGCAGAGGATATTGACCTCTGTTTAAGAGTAAGGGAAAAAGGGTTTAAAGTGTTTTTTGCTCCTGATATAAGTATAATACACTTTCATGGTGGTTCAAGGAGATATTTAGGATTAAAGTCAGAACATTATTTAAGGAAATCAATTTTTAAATTTTTTAAAAAACATAACTCTATAAACCTTTTTTCAAAAATGATTTTAAATTTTGGACTTATTACATCAACTGCTTTCTCCTCGGCATTTTCACTCATTCATAAGAACACGAGATAAAAATTTTATAACTCTTTTTTAAGTAAAAAAATGGAGAAAAGGGAAGATAAAAAAAATATTATAACATTAAAAAGTGTTTTAAATTCAAAATACTGGAAATAGGCACAGATCATTGAATAAAAGGAGAAAATGACCCATTTCTTTGAACCTGAGAAAAGTGTTAGAAGGATAAAGAGGAAACTCAAAAAGATCCATATAAAAGTTATAACCATTTTTTATATCATTTCTATTTTATAACTGATTTCTGCACTTTTATTCAGCATATTACTTACAGAACAATATTTAGAAAGGGAAAGTTCAATTGCCCTTTTTATTTTTTTTAAATCAAGGTCTTTACCCTTAAAAATATACTTTAAATTTATTTTTTCAAAAACCCTTGGATGTTCTTTTTTTCTTATGCCTTCAATTTCCATTCCAAAATAGGTATAATTAACCTTCATTTTTGAGAGTATTGAAACCACATCCATACCTGTGCAACCTCCAAGGGCAATTAGAACTATCTCCATGGGAGAAGGTGCTGATTCAAATCCTCCTGCTTCCCTTTTTGTATCAAGAATTATTTCCTGTCCTTTTTCATTTATTCCTTTAAATTTAAGACCTTCTATGTTTATTAAAGTTACTTTCATTTTTTGAGGCAAAATTCGTTTAAAACAAATTATAACTAAAATTAGGGAAAAAAACAAATCTATCCATAATAAAGTATAAATTTCTTAACTTTATTTTCACTCTCTAATTATCTTTCATTCCCACTTTTCATTTCTTCCTTTATAAGGGAGAGGAAAAACTCATTTTCTAACTTTGTAATCATTTGAAGATTTTCTATTTTCTCTTTTTCTTCAATTTCTATTTTTAATCCGAAATTCTCACCAAAAAACCTCTTTATTGTTTCTTCAATTTTTTCCTTTTCCCTTTCTATTATTTCCTTTTCTATACCCTCCTTTATTTTTAAGTAAATATATTTATCCTCAAGTTTACTTTTTTCCTTGAAAATAGTGTAGATGAGTCCACCTATATTTTTTATTTCAAGTAAAAAAATTTCATAGGGTGATTCTTCAGTTTTTGATTCTTTATTTTCAGTAAACTCTTTATTCTTTTCTTCCTTTTTTTCAAAATCAACAAAGGCACCTCCTTTTTCAAGGATTTCCTCAATTTCATAACTCCTTGGAAGATAAAGCATCTTGTAAAAGGCGTGTAAAACTAAAATTCTTGGATCCTGCACAAAATAAATTATTTTTTCCACATCAAATATGTGTTGCATAAATCTTATAATATCAATTTTTGAAAGATTTTTTGAATATCTTTTATAAATATTTTTTTCCATATCCTTTAAAACATCCTCTAAAAAGAAAAGAAAAGACCTTAAAAGATCCCTTTCAGTGTAAAGAGTTAAAAGTTCCTCTAAGAATTTAAGGAGTTCCTCCCCCTTTCTTTCTGAAATAAAAAGAAGTAAATCTTCCATTTTCTCTTCCGGCAAGAAACCTATAGCTATCCTTGTGTTCTCCTCTGTTAAAATCCCCCTTGAAAAATAAAGTGCCTTTTCAAGATTCTGTAAGGAATCTCTCAAACTCCCCCCTGAACTTTTTGTAATTAACCTCAAGGATTTTTCGTCATATTTTATATTTTCTTTTTCACAGACCTCTTTTAATCTTTCAAAAATTTTTTCTTCTGGAATGGGAGTGAATTCAAAAAGCAAACACCTTGATTGAATTGTATCGGGAACTCTATAAAGTTCAGTTGTTGCAAAGATAAAAAAGACTCTTTTGGGTGGTTCTTCAAGGGTTTTTAAAAGGGCATTAAAAGCATCCTTTGAAAACATATGAACTTCATCAATTATAAAAACTTTATACTTTGCTTTTGTTGGAACAAGTTTTGTTATCTCAATAATGTTTTTTGCTTCCTGAATACCCCTGTAGGATGCGCCATCTATTTCAAGAACATCAAGGGATGTTCCTCTTTTTATTTCAAGACAGGAAGGACATTCATCACAGGGCTCCCCATCTCTTAAATTTTCACAATTCAAAGCCTTTGCAACAATTCTTGCAACTGATGTTTTTCCACTTCCCCTTGGTCCAGAAAATAAAAGAGATTGCACTTCATTTCCCAATTTATTCATCTTGATTGCATTTTTAAGGGTTGTTTTAATAACCTCCTGGCCTATAACATCACTGAATTTTTGTGGTCTGTATTTTCTTGCAAAATTTAAATTAATTCCCTTATCTTTTTCTCCCATTCTTTAATTACCTCCATTTCTTTACCTTCAATAATTACCCTGAGAAGAGGTTCTGTATTAGACACCCTGACATGGATAAAACCTTCTTGAAATTTAACTCTAATACCATCCTCCTTATTTATTTCAGAGGAATTTAGACTACATAAAAACTCCTCTATTCTTTCAGGGACTTTTCTTTCTGTTAATGAAAATTTAAGTTTTCTCATAATCCTTTTTCTAAACAGTTTTCTGAATTCTCTTGAATCTCCTACTTCCGTTAAAAAGGAAAGAACCAAACCTGAAGCAAAGAAGGCATCCCTTGTCATGTTGAAATTTTTAACTATTACTCCCCCATTACCCTCTCCACCATAAATTATTTCTTCTTCAATCATTCTTTTTAATACATTTGCTTCACCAACTTTTGTTCTTAAAACTTTCACATTAAATCTTTCTGCAACATCTTCTACATGTTCTGTTGTAGAAAAATTGGTAACTATATCACTTTTTTCCTTTGAAAGTAAATAGTATAAACATACAGGGAGGGTTTCTTCTTCTGATAAAATTTCACCACCTTTTGTTACGATCTGTAATCTATCACAATCAGCATCTATTGCAAATCCTATATCAAGGTCTTTTTCCCTTACAAAGTCTCCAAATTTTTTTATATTTTCCACACTGAGTTCAAAGGGTCTTTCATATTTTCCATATTGAGTATCCATTGTAAAAACTTCACAACCCAGTTTTTTAAGAAAAAAGGGGAAAGTTTCAAATCCTGCACCACCACCTGTATCAACTCCTACCCTGAATTTTCTTTCCCTGATAATTTCTGTTAAAACAAATTTGTTTTCAAGAATTCCATTTATATGTTCTTCTAAGGGTTCAAAATGTTTTACTGTGCCAACATTAAGATTTTTTTCCCAGTTAAAAAATCTAACTTCCTTTTTAAGTCTTTCAATTTCCTCTTCAAATAAAAATCTCCCTTCTGGATGAACGAATTTTAAAGCATTCCATTCAGGTGGGTTATGAGAACCTGTGACTATAATACCGCAAGATTCTTTTCCTCTTTTTTTAACAGAATAGATAACTGTTGGGGTAGGAATAATTTTAGAGTCAAGAACCTTTTTACCTTTTGAAAGAGCTGCTGAAATAACAGCATGGATGAAATATCTTCCAGAGGGTCTTGAATCCCTTCCTACAATTAAAAAGGGGGTATCATAAAGATTACAAAAACTGGCTGCGACTCTTAGAACATATTCAGGGGTAAGGGAAAAGAGGGAGATTCCTCTTAAACCGCTAACAGTGAAAAAAAGGCTCAAAGGTTTAATATTTATTAAAGCCAGGGACGGGAATTGAACCCGTAACCTTCGCATTACGAATGCGATGCTCTACCGCTTGAGCTACCCTGGCACCCTCCATATTTTAAATTTTAAGTTATAAAAAGTTATAATTAAAATACATGGATTCAAAATTCCTTGCAATAATAGGTCTTCAATGGGGAGATGAAGGTAAGGGCAAAATTATAGATGCTCTTAAAAATGATTATAAAATAGGCATTAGATTCCAGGGAGGAGCAAATGCAGGACATACTGTATATAGAAATAAAGATAAAATAATTCTTCACCAGATTCCCTCCTCTATATTATGCCCTGATAAGGAAAGTTTAATTTCCTGTGGGTGTGTTCTTGATCCTGAAGCAATTTTAGATGAGATTGAAAATTTAAATAAGAGAAATGTCCCCGTAACAGGAAGACTTTTTATAGATGAAAGAACTCCTCTTGTTTTTTCCTTCCATAAAGAGGAGGATATTTTGGAGGAGGATAAAAAAAAAGAAAAAAGGATAGGAACCACCGGAAGGGGAATAGGACCTGCTTACAGGGATTTAATTGCAAGAAAGGCTTTAAAAATTGGTGATTTTAAAAATAAGGATTTAGCTTTTAAAAAATTCAAAGAACTATGGGAATTTGCAAGTGAAATAAGGGGCGCAAGATACGGAAGGCCGATGATTCCCTGTGAGGACCTTTTTGAAAAATATTACCATTTTTTCTTAAAAATAAGGGATTTTTTAACAGATGGTATTCTTTTCATAAGGGAAAGGGAGGAAAGAGGGGATATAATGCTTTTTGAAGGTGCTCAGGGAGCCCTTCTTGATGTTGAACTTGGAACTTACCCCTATGTTACATCCTCCCATACAGTTTCTGGATCTATTTCTCTATCAACAGGTGTTGCACCCTGGAAAATTAAAAGAATAATAGGTGTTTTTAAATGCTATAATACAAGGGTAGGTGAAGGTCCATTTCCAACAGAAGAAAAGGGTGAAATAGGAGAATATTTAAGGGAAAAAGGACAGGAATACGGTGCAACAACAGGAAGACCGAGAAGGTGCGGGTGGCTTGACCTTCCCCTTTTAAGATATGCAATAAGAATAACAGGTGCAACAGAACTTGTAATTACAAAAATTGATGTTTTATCAGGCATGGGAAAAATAAAGGTTTGCACTGAATATGAGTTTAATGGGAAAAAACTTAAGTTTCCTCCAGCTTTACCTTTTGAGCTTTATGAAGTAAAACCCATATACAGGGAATTTGAAGGGTTTGGACCTGATTTAAATGATAAAAATTTAAGGGAATTTCTTATATTTATTGAAAGGGAGACAGGTTTAAAAATTAAGTATGTATCAGCATCAAAGGATGAAGAACTTAAAGAATTTTGAGATTCCAGAAGAAGTCTTTGAAGCAATTGAAACTTTTGATTTGATTAAAAAAAAAGATAAAATTTTGGTTTCCTATTCAGGTGGACCTGATTCTACTTTTTTAACCTATGTTCTTTTAAATTTTAAAAAAAAATTTTGTCTTGAAATTTCTCTTTTTTATTTATTTCATGGACTTGAAGGGAGTCTTGAGATAGAAAAAGCAAAGGAATTTGCTTTTAATTTAGGTTTAAAAATTTTTATATTTGAGGAGGATATAAGAAAATTTGCAAAGGATAATAAATTGAATATAGAGGAAGCAGGAAGAATTAAAAGGTATTCCTTACTTAATGAAATATCAGAAAAAGAGGGATTTAATAAAATTGCAACAGGACATACCTTAAATGATGCTCTTGAGACGCTTTTTTTAAGATTTTTAAGGGAGGGTTTTACCCTTTTGAATCCACCTTTAAAACCAAAATATAAAAAATTAATAAGACCCCTTATTTTAACCCCAAGGGAAAAGATTATAAAGATTCTAAAGGAAAATGGAATTAATTATCACATAGATATTGAAAATTACGCTCTTGAGAGAACAAGGAATAAAATAAGGCATATTTTAATTCCCCAGATTTTTAAAGAATTTAACTACGATTTTTCAAAATTTAAAAAATTCTATATAAGAATGATTGAGGAAAGTATTTTCTTTGAAGAAAATATAAAAAAGGAGATTGAAAATTATATTGAGGAAGAAAATCCCTTTTTTATAAAAATAAATAAAGAAAAAATAAAAGAGAGTTCTTCTTTTAAAAAAAGGGAATTGTTGAAATGTATTTTATTTAAATTTGGTTTTGAAAATGAGTTAAACAGGGATATGCTTTTAAAAATTAAAGAAATTCTTGAAAAGGGGGGTAAAATAGAAATAAAAAAGGATTTATTTTTTGTTTCAAAGGCAAAATTTGCCTTTTTTATGAGAAAAATTCCTGATTTTGAAATTCCCTTGAAGGAAGGAGAATTTGAGATAATAAAGGGTGTAAAGATAAAAGTGGAAAGGGCAAGGGAAGGTGGTTTTTTACCGCTTAATCTTTTAAATGAAGCAAAGCTTAGATTTAGAAAACCTGGTGACCTTATTGATATAGAAGGTAAAAAGGGTTTAAAATTAAAAAAGTTTTTTGAAAAACAGAAGGTCCCTTCCTATTTGAGAGATTATATTCTACTTCTGGAATATAAGGAAAAAATTGTGTGGATTGAAGGATTTAAGCCCTTTATAAGGGGAAAGGATTTAAAAATTGAAGTTATAAAATGGAATTAATTTTAAAGGGAAAGGAAATTAAAAAAAGGGTAAAGGAAATTGCAAGGGTTTTAAAAAAGGAATATAAGGAAAAAAATCCCCTTGTCATAGGAGTTTTAAAAGGTGGATTTGTGTTTCTGGCAGACCTTGTAAGGGAAATGGGTATAGATTGTGTGCTTGAATTTATCAGGCTTTCCAGTTATGGAAAAAAATCAAAAATAAAGGAGGAGGATGTCAGAATAATGTGGGATCTCCCCCTTGATATAGAGGGTAAGGATGTTATACTTATTGAGGATATTGTAGATACAGGTCATACCCTCAGATTTTTAAAAAATAATATTTTGAAAAGAAAACCAAGGTCATTGAAAACT
>CBFGJR010000192.1:0-13497 GCA_965649145.1 Caldifarciminota bacterium
GGAAAAGATAACTTTAAATTATCAAGGAAAGGCACCCTTAATTCAAAACTGGATAAAAATATATAGGGATAAACAAGATCAAATAAATCATATCCCCTTAATCTATTTGGGCCACCAAGCCAGAATGGCAATATTCTCTCTCCATCTTGTTTTCCAGCAAATAGAATTCTAAATGCAAAATTTGAGCGGGGTGTTATTCTGAAATATTTTCTTGAATCAAAAATGAATTTTAAATAATTCTCAGGAATGAAACTTAACTCCAAACCAAGATAAGCCCTTTCTCCATCTCTTACTCCTAAATAATAAAAGTTAGTTGAACGATCAAATACCGCTCCAAAATAAAAAGGAAGCTCTATAAAATAATCCATCCTGTCTATTGGAAAATAAAGGTCTCTATCTATTATCCTTTCAATATAAATAAATCCTGTTCCTATTTCAAACCTGAAAAATCTATTTAAAGGTATCAGAGAGCCCAGATTAAAACCTAAATTTCTTTCATAAGAATAATAAACTGAATCATAGGGGTATAAAGGGAAAAATTGATATACTTCAAAGAAATAATCTATTTTTTTTGGTAAGTAATAGGCACCAAAAAGCCAATTTGAGACAGTTAAATCTCCTCCTGTCATATCAGTATAAAATTGAATTCTAAAGTTGCCAAGAATATCAGAGGCTTGTAAACCAACATTACCATAATAGCCATACTCAGGTGAATATCCAATCATACCACCAACCCAGTCTATTGTAAAAAAGTTTGAATAATCCTTCCATTGCGCATTTTCTAATCTTTCTTTTCTTTTTCCATGTTTTTCCTCTAATTCCAATTCCTTCCATTTACTTTTTTCAATTATCTTTTCCCTTTTTATATAAAAAATATTGTACCCATTTTTCCATAAAATACTACATGCTATATCTTTATTTTTCTTTGCATAACTTGCCTCCCTTATCCATGTTGGAAAATTTGTAATCTGATAAAACTTATTGTTTAATCTGTCATAGGCAAGTATGTTTGATACACCTTTTTCTTTATAAATGAATGAATAAAGATTATCTTCTATTTTAAAAGGATGGGAAATATCTCCAAGATAGGGGGTCATCCTTTTTACACTTTTATCTTTTAATGAATATGAGAATATTGCATAACTTCCATAACTCCCATCATCACTTTTATCAGAAACAAAAATAATTTCTTCTTCCATAAATAAAGGGTCTCTTTCGTCAAAAAAATCATCAGTAATTCTTTCTAATATTTTGCCATTCAAAGGATTAAGAAGATAGAGATCGCTCTTACCATCTTTCACTCCAACAAAAACCATTTTATCTCCATCAGGTGAAAAATCAGGTGTATAAATTCCATCAAATTCTTTATAAGAATAGGATTTAACTATTTTATTTTTCTTTAAATCATAAAAGTTTATTATCTCCTTTCCATTGCCATGAGATATGAAAACTAAGTATCTCCCATCTGGTGAAAAGCATATCCCGGGTCTTAATAAATGTAAATTTTCAAGGGAAGGAACCCTTTCCCCGGACACTATCTTTTTTACATTTTCAGGAGAATATATTGAGAGAAGATAAATATCGGTATAACCTTTTCTATCAGAAAGAAAAGCAATATGAGAGCCATCATAAGAAACTGCAGGACCAACATTTACGAAACCACCTTCTTTTTTATGGTCTGTTATTTTTTTACCTATATCTTCAGGATAATCACACTTTTCAATCTCTTTATAAATCTTCTTTTTTAAATAATAAGAAAATCTTTCTGAAATGGCATCTTGTGAAATTCCAAATACTTTCAAAGAAGCCCTATCAACAGATTTTCTAAATTTTAAAGCATGTAGAAATTCTGCTATCTTTTCTTCTCCATATACATCGTATAAAAAATAGAAAAATGCCTGACCAAGTTTATAAACAATATATCCACCATAATATTCAAGTTCTTTCAAAGAAGGGAGAAGGTCATTTAAGAGAAGGTCCCTAACAAAACCTTCTGTTTCAGAATCAAGACCTAATGAAATATATTCAGGAAATCCTTCTATAATATAAAGGGGGACAGAAAAGAAAGGCTCTTGAACAAGTTCATGAATCCCTGTATAGAATAATTTAAATTCAAATACATGAACAAGTTCATGCATAAGGACATACTCAAAAGAACTGTAGGAACCATCAAAAGGCACAACAATTCTTGTTTTATAAAATTCCGTAAATCCACCAATCCCTTCTTCTATCAAATCAAGAATTATATTTGTTTCTCTAAAATCATTTGGAGAATTATAAATTATTACAGGGATTTTTGTTTTTATATCAAGACCGAGCATATGAGAGATTCTTGTATATGTGTTTTCAAGGATAGGCATTGCAAAATCAGCAAGGGATTCCCCACCTTTTGTAAAGTAAATTACAAAATGAGGAGTTTCACATATTTCCCATTTCAAATCTTTTGTTTGAATTTTATTCTGTCCAAATTGTAATAAAAGTAAAAATAAAATTTTAAACATTGTTTTTAATCAAAATATTCTTCTTCAGGAATTATATAATAAATTGGATTCAAATTTTTTTCAAAAAGTTTGACTTCATAATGAAGGTGAACACCTGTTACAAGACCTGTTGAACCCATTGTTGCTATTATCTCACCTCTTCTAACTCTTTGAAAGGGTTTTACTAAAATTTTGTCATTATGACCATAAACTGTAACAAATCCATTGCCATGGTCAATCTCAACCACAAGCCCGAGTCCTTCTTTCCATCCCGCATATTTTACAATACCATCAGCAGTAGCGAATATGGGTGTACCCTTTTCACTTGCTATGTCAATTCCTTTATGCAGTTTAATAATTCCTGTAAAGGGGTCTTCCCTATAACCAAATTTTGCAGTAATGAATCCATTTTTTACAGGCGATATACTCGGTGTCCTTTTTCTTAAATCCTCACTTTTTTCAAGGAAATATTTTAAATTTTTTATTTCTTTTTCCTGTATATCAACTAAATTCATCATATAGTCTATCTTTTCTTCAAGTTGCTCCACCTTATCCTGCTTTTTAGGAATCCCACCCACAGGCATATTGAGCACTTCAAGACTTATAGGCTCAAAATTTATATAATTTCTTAACCTGTTTTGTTTTTCTATCAGGTCTGCCATATTATCTTTGATTCTATCTAATTTTCTTTCTAAATCCAAAAGTTTATTTTTAAGTTTTTTATTTTCTTCCGCATAATATTTGAACTCTTTTTTCTCTTTTTCTTTTTTAACAAAAATATAAGTTGTAAAAATGAGCCAGGATAAAATAAAAATGAAAAAAGAAACCAAAAATTTAAACAAAACCAAGGGGATAAAAAAATCTTTACTCTCCAAATCCCCTCTTTTTCTGAATATTTTAATATAAAAACCGGTTTTCATCTTACAAATTTTTAAAATTATAATTTTAAATAAATTCAATTGTCAAATTCAAGCGCCTTAACCTTTTTAACTCCTTCGGGTAAAAAAATTTTGAATGTTTCTTCACCAAACTTTAGGTTCTTTTTAAATAAAAGGAATGTAAATTCAAAAGTAACATCTTCTTCTATTAAAATAACCTTACTTAAATCTTTACTGTTTCTTTCCAAGAATACAATTATTTTTTTGTAAGGCAAATTTAAATTATTTTTCAAAAAAAATTCTATTTTAGAATCCTTTTCTTCAAAAGAAATACTGTCAGCATATTCCTCAATGTTTAAGATAAAAAAATCTGCTACAAATTTTGGAGTCTTTGAAATCTGGACTTCTTTCCAGGAAGGGAAATAAATCAAAGTGCTATCTTTAAAAGACCAGATGATCTGGCTTTCGGGCTTTTCAATAACCATCTTAAATAAATCTTTTTTAACATAAATCTTTCCAATCAAAGTGCATGCAGGTGTGTCACCACTATAAATTACCTCTTTTATCTTGCCATAAATATTTTCTAAATTTCTATACTCCTCTTTTATCTTCTGCCAGGAAAGAAAAAAAATAAAAAATAAAAATAGTTTCATTTTAAAATTCTCTCCATTATCTCTGCAACTTCTTGAGGCTCTGTTGCAACAGGAATACCTGCCTCTTCAAAGGCTTTTATCTTACTTTCAGCCGTTCCCTTTCCACCCGAAATTATTGCTCCTGCGTGTCCCATCCTCTTTTCAGGAGGTGCAGTTCTTCCTGCAATGAAAGCAACAACTGGTTTTGAAACATTTGATTTTATAAAATCTGCTGCATCCTCCTCATCAGTACCGCCAATCTCTCCTATTAGAACTATTCCTTCTGTCTCGGGATCCTTTTCAAATTCCTTTAATACATCAATAAATTTTGTTCCTATCACAGGATCACCTCCGATTCCTATTACTGTTGATTGCCCCAATCCTTTTTTTGATAAATGAAATACAACTTCATATGTAAGGGTTCCACTTCTTGAAACAACCCCAATTTTCCCCTTTTTAAATATATGTCCTGGCATTATCCCGACTTTTGAAATTGAAGGAGCAATTATTCCAGGACAGTTTGGACCTATTATCCTTACATCTTTACCTTTTATATAACTTTTTATTTCCGCCATGCAAAGTGCAGGAATACCCTCTGTTATAACAACAATCAAACTTATACCTGCATCTATTGCTTCATAAATTGCATCCTGTGCAAATTTTGCTGGAACAAAGATTATTGAAGTATTTGCTCCCTTTTTACTTACACATTCAATAACAGAATCAAAAACAGGAACACCGTAAACACTCTCACCCTTTTTACCAGGGGTTACACCTCCAACTATTTTTGTTCCGTAATCAAGCATCTGCTTTGTATGAAAAGAACCATCCCTTCCTGTTATACCCTGAACTAAAACTTTCGTATCATTTGAAAGGAAAATTGCCATATAACCTCCTTAAAAAATTATCTTTTAATCTCACATATAACAACTTCATCAATTCCATCAACTTCTTTCAGCCTAACTTCAACATTTTCATCCCTTGAAGTTGCAACTTTTTTGCCAAGATAATCAGGATGTATAGGGAGTTCCCTATGACCTCTATCAATTAAAACAAGGAGTTCAATTTTGTCAGGTCTACCAAAATCTATTATTGCATCAAGAGCACTCCTTATTGTTCTACCTGTGTATAAAACATCATCAACAAGTATGATCTCTTTTCCATCAACATCAAAATCAAGCAAAGTGCTTTTTACTTCAGGGGATTCTGAAATTTTCTGAAGGTCATCCCTATAAAAGGTAATATCAAGAATACCAAGAGGTATAGAGATTGAAAGTTTTTTATCAAGAATTTCTTTTAATCTTTTTGCAAGTGGAGCTCCTCTTGTTCTTATACCGATCAAGGCAACCTTTTTATAATCTTTATGTCTTTCAAGGATTTCAGAGGCAAGCCTTTCAAGAGTATTCTTTATATCAATTTCATCCATTATTTTCCTTTTTTCAACCCTTTTCATAATTAATAAAAATTTTTAAATCTTTTAATTGCTCTTCATTTACAAAAGATGGAGCATCTTCAAAAAGCGCATACCCCTTAGTTGTTTTTGGAAATGGAATCACATCCCTGATTGTTTCCAGACCCAAAAGGATTGCTGCAATTCTATCAAGACCGAGGGCAATCCCGCCATGAGGTGGTGCTCCGTATCTTAATGCTTCAAGTAAAAATCCAAACTTCTCTTCAATCTCTTCATCAGAATAACCTAATTTTTTTAAAATACTCTTCTGCAAATCTGCATCATGATTCCTTATACTTCCAGAACCTATTTCAACCCCGTTTAAAACAAGGTCATACTGCCTGCCTATTATTTCTGAGGGATTTTTTTCAATATCCGATGGATTTACAGGCATGGTAAAAGGATGATGGGCTGGCTCCCACCTTTTTTCCTCTTCATCCCATACATATAAAGGAAAGTGAGTAATAAATAAAAATGAAAATTTTTCTTTTAATGGTGGATTCAAAATTTTAATACATTCTTCTCTTATTTTCCCGAGCAAAAAAATTGTCCTTTCTTTTTTATCACCAATAATTATATAAGTGTTTCCTTTTTTTAAATTTTCGCAAGTTAAAAATTTAGCAACGGTTCCTGATAAAGATTCTTTATATTTTAAATAGGCAATACCTTTACCACCATTTTCTATTACAAATTGATTTATTCTTTCAATATCTTTTCTTGGAATATCCATATCTATTTCAAGAGCACAAATAGATTCTACCCCTTCAAATATTTTTATTCCCTTATCTTTTAATAAATGTGTAAAATCCCTTATTTCCCAATTTACTCTTAAATCTGGTTTATCAGTTCCATATTTATTAATTGCATCAATATATTTAATCCTCGGGAACGGAATCTTTAAAGGGATGCCCAAAAGTTTATCAAAGATTTCTTTAAATAATTCTTCAACTATCTGGAAAATATCTTCCTCGCATACAAAGCTCATTTCAAGGTCAAGTTGAGTGAATTCTGGTTGTCTATCCCTTCTTAAATCCTCGTCTCTGAAACACCTTACAATTTGATAATATCTATCAAATCCACTTACCATAAAAACCTGTTTGTAAAGTTGGGGGGATTGTGGAAGGGCATAAAATTTTCCCGGGGAAAGCCTTGACGGTACAAGGAAATCTCTTGCGCCTTCTGGTGTGCTTTTTGAGAGGAAAGGTGTTTCTATTTCAATAAATCCACTCTTATTTAAAAATCCCCTTATTATCTGCATCAATTTATGCTTAAAGATTATGTTTCTTTGCATAAAGTTCCTTCTTAAATCAAGAAACCTGTATTTAAGCCTTGTTTCTTCAAAAATATTTATATTATCTTCGGGTATAAAAGGTAAATCCTTTGATTTTGAAAAAATCGTTATGCTCTTTACCTCAACTTCTACATTACCTGTTTTTATCCTTGGATTTTTATCCTTTCTCTCTCTCACAACTCCTTTAACCTGGATGCAATCTTCCATCTTGAGATTTTTTGCTATCTCGTAAATCTCCTTATCTTTTTTCTGAACAACACATTGAACATAACCTTCTCTATCTTTTAAATCAAAAAAAATCATACCACCAAGGTCTCTTATCCTTTTTATCCATCCACACAATTTCACTTCTTTACCTATAAACTCGTCATTTATATCCCCACAATATAAATCTCTATAACTTGTTTTCATGAAAATCTCATATAAATTGTCTCATCAAAAAATTTAAATTCTTTAAGTTTCAAAATTTTCTTTTTAGAAAGATATTTTAATTTAAAGGATTCAAAGGGAGAAATTCCATCACCCATTATAAAAGGTGTGATAAAGATATGGTACTCATTAATAAGATTTTCTTCAAGCAAAGATGAAGAAATTTTGCTTCCTCCTTCAAATAAAATACTCTGAAAACCTTTTTCATAAAATTTCTCTAAAAGTTCTTTAAGATCTATCTTACCATTTTTCTCGCTCACTTTTATAATTTCAACATTTTCTGGTTTTTCCTTATAATCATAGGAAGTGGCAAGAAATATTTTTTTATGAACCTTAAAAATTTTCTTTTTAAAATCAACTTTTTTTGTAGACAAAATCACAGGGATTGGATTTGAATAAGAAAAATAAAGATAAGGTAAAAGTAAAGGGTTATCTTTTAAAAGTGTTCCACTTCCTATTCCGATAAGATCAAATTCCCCCCTTAATTTATGAGCATATTCTCTTGCAGATTTTGAGGAAATCCACTTTGAGGTGCCTTTATAATTTGCCATTTTTCCATCAATTGAAAGTGAAAGTTTCAGTGCAACAAATATCTTTTTCTTTTCATGAAAAGTGAAATACTTTCTGTTTAAATCCCTGCACTTCTCTTCAAGAATTCCATATTTAACTTTTATACCTGCCTCTTTTAACTTCTTAATTCCCTTTCCATTTATAAGTTTATTTGGGTCTTTTGTTCCTATGAATACCCTTTTTATCCCTTTTTCTATTATATAATCAACACAGGGAGGAGTTCTTCCAAAATGAACACATGGTTCAAGATTGACATAAAGGTCTGCACCTTTTGCCTCTTCACCTGCATCATCAATTGCATTTCTTTCAGCATGTGGTAATCCTGGTGCCTTATGATATCCTATACCGATAATTCTTTTATTTTTAACAAGAAGAGCACCTACAAGCGGATTTGGGGAAGTGCTCCCTTCTCCAAATTTTGCAATTTCAAGACATAATCTTATGAAAAATTCCTCTTCAGAATCTGAATGGAATTGTTGTGAAAAATTCAATAGGTTTCCCCTGTTCATCTCTTACAGGTTCAAAAATAAATTCCTTTGAGGCCATTAAAGCAGCCTCATCAAGAATAGGATAACCTGATGATTTCAAAACACGTGCATCTATAACTCTACCATTTTTGTCTACAAGTACTCTAACAATAACCATTCCTTTCAAACCCATTTTTTTTGCTGCTTCAGGATATTCTGGTTGAACTTGCTTTAAGATTTTCGCTTCTGTAACAATCCTTGGTTCTTCGGGCTTTGGTGGAGGAGGCGCAACCTCTTCTTTAACCTCGGGTGGAAGTGTTTCCACCTTTTCTTCTTTTGGAGGTGGAGGAGGTGGTGCTTCCTTTTTTACAAGTTCTGCCCTTAAAATTTCCTCAGCACGAGGAGCTGGAGCAACCTCTTTTGGAGGTGTTATAGGAATTTCTTCTTTTGGAACCTCCTCAACTTTTTTAACTTTCTCTATTTCAAATTCCAGGGTTACCTCCTGAATTTCTTTTGGAATATAAACTAAATCAAGGTTTTGTATTGGAAAATCAATATACGCATCAAATCCCTTAACCCTTTCAGAATAAGCAATTAAATTTTTGTTAGTAAATAAGAAAATGGCAGGAAGGTTCTCAAATAATATTCTCTGTGCACATCTAAAATTTCTTTTACTCTCAACTTGATTTATTGTGAGAATTGAATTCTCAATACATCTATCAAGTTCCTCATTTTTAAAACCTGTAAAATTGAATATTCCATATTGAGAATGCCATAAAGGAGTAAGATCAATTTTTTCTTCACATGCCCAAGAAAAAAGATAAATGTCAAAATTTCTTTCCCTAAGTCTTTTAACAAAATCTAAACCTGTAAGAGAAGTAATCTGACATGCTATCCCTAAATCTTCAATATATTTTTTAATACTTTCAGCAATCTTTATCTTTTCAATCTCATTTTCTGTAATAATCTCTAAGGTAAAATCCTTTCCACGGAGTTCAAGATAAGGATCTCTATCAGTATTCCTAAAACCGATACTTTCCAAAATTCTTTTTGCCTGGGATAAATCAAATTCCGTACCTTTTAATGTTGAATCGTATGCCCAATGCTGAGGAGGGATAGGAGAAAAACTTATCTCTGCATATCCTTCCATAACCTTTGATATAATTTCACTTTTATTTATTAAAAGATTTATAGCCTTTCTAAAATTTATATCATTGTAAGGGAATTTTTCAAGATTGAAACCTATAAAAAATACTCTGTTGCCAGAAGATGTTTTAAAATTTTTGTTCTTTTCTTTTAAATAACTTATTTCTTTTGGTGTAAGATCAAGGGCTATATCAATTCTTCCCTGTTCATAAGCAAGAGAAACCATTTCGGGAGAAGAATAAAATTTAAAATAAATTGTTTTTACAGGAGGGATAAAAAGAAAGTAAGATTCGTTCGCTTCAAGTTCAATTAAATCTCCTTTTATCCACCTTTTTAATTTATAAGGACCAATCCCTACAGGGTTTTCTGAAAAGTTATTAATTTCTCTTTTATCTTTCAATATATGAGAAGGTAAGGGATAAAGGTTGCAATCAAAGAGCTGGTATAAATAAATTTTTGAAAAATCAAATTTCACTGCATACTTTCCAATTGGAGTAACTTTTCTAATAAACCTGAATTGAGACCTTAAAGGAGAATTTATTTCAGGATCATTTACAAGATTATAAGTGAATATAACATCCTCTGAAGTAAACTCTTTTCCATCATGCCACTTAACATTTTTTCTTAGATAAAAGGTTATTGATTTTAAATCTTCTGAGAATTCCCAGGATTCAGCAAGAGCAGGCACCACTTTCCCTTTTTGTATCCTGAAAAGTGGTTGAAATATAAGGTCATAAAAGGGGTTTGGCTCTAAAAGTGGAGGAAAAAGCGGGTTCAAATTTTGTGGCTCTTTTACCATTCCTACTCTTAGAATTCCTCCTCTTTCAGCCCCTGGCACTGGTTTTCTTTCAATTTTTACACATAAAAGGGAAAAAATTGCTGTTAAAAATATTATTAGATATTTTGAAACTTTCATAACCACCCCCTAAAATTCTTTTAAAAATATAAAAGAAGGATAAAATGGTTTACCATCTTTTATCATCTCAAAATGAAGATGTGGAGCATTACTCTCTCCTGTTGAACCAACCTCACCTATTATATCACCCTTTTTAACAAAATCACCTTTATTTACAAAAGCTCTTTTTAAATGCGCATATAAAGAATAAATATTATCTTCATGCTTTATTTTAACATAAAAACCAAGAATTTTAGAAAAACTACTTTCAACAACTATTCCATAACCACAAGAAAAAACAGGGCTTCCTGATGGCGCAAATATATCAACTCCGGGATGCTCTTCGGAAAACCCCCTTGTTATTATACCATTTAAAGGAGAAATAAACTCGTTTTTAAAAAAAACCTCTTTTCCCGTTTCTCTCGTTTCTTTTTGAATTTCTTTAATATTTTCCTCTTTTACATTAAGCATATGATTAATTTGTTTTGCATATTTTATTACCCTTTCAAGTTTTTTTTCAAGAACTTCAATTTTCTTTATCTTTGTTTCATAATCTTTTATGCTTTTCTTTAAAACAATATATTCATAAAGATTACGATAAAAATAATAAATTGAAAATAGAAAGAGAGGAATAAAGAAAAGAAAGGAGAAAATTAAAATTTTTAAAATCTTTAATTTTAAACCTGAAAGAAAAAATTTTTTTGGTTTTTCACCTTTTAATGTAGAGATAAAGATATAATACCCCTCTTTTTTCATAAGTTTTATAGTTTAAAGTTTTTTTAATAAAATTTCAAAGAACCTTTCAAGTATCTCTACATCCTTTTTTTGAACCATTTTATATACACTATTTTTATATTTTACAGGCAAATAAATAAAAAGGGAATCCTTATAACCTGAATGGAAAATATAAAAATTAAAATTTGAATATTCTTCTGAAATCCTTTTCTGGAAAGGAACATCCTCCTTTTCAAGAACCTTTGATAATTTTTCTTTAAGATAAATTGGCAAAACATAATTTTTCTCTATAAAACTTATCACAGGTCCTTTTCCCGTTTCTATTCCATCTTTACATGGGGTAGTGCCTAAAATAAAAGTAAAATCAGGTTTTTCATCAATTATAGCAGGTATTGCTCCTTTTTCACTCAATTTTGTCTTAACAAGGAAGATCATCTTTAAAGGAAATTTTTCATGATTTTTGAGGAAACGAATTAAGAAACTTGCACAAATTCTTGAATCAAGATTTGAGGAGATATAAAAATTTTCTCCATTATAAAAAAATGGTTCTATTATAAAAAGTTCTCCTATTTCACATTTTTTATCTTCTAAAATTTCTACCCTTAAATCAGAAATTTCAATCTCACCTTTTTCTTTTAAACTTCTTATTATTCCTTTTTTTCTGTCTTTAAAAATAACAAAACGGTCTATTATATTCATCGGTTTATAATCACCAAGAAGGGAAAATTTAAAAAGCCCTTTCTCTTCTTCCTTTATAAAAAATGTAGACTCATCAATTCCTGTTAAGAAAAAGAATTTTGGTGAAAAACTGTTAGAAATTATTAAATTGCCAAAATTGTCTTCGCTTATTTTAAAACCCTTTAAAAAATCTTTAATATCTTCTTTTAATTTTTCCTCATGCCCTGATGCTCCAAATTCATTTGTCAATTTTTCTAAAATTTCATCCATTTTTTATCTCCTTTAAAAAGTTTAAACAAAGAAGATATGTATTTTTTAAATCTTCTTCATTTATTACTGAGAGAGGAGAATGAATATATCTTGCAGGCACAGAGATTATTCCAATTTTTACTCCTTTACCTGCAATCTGAATATTTCCTGCATCAGTTCCTCCGATTAATGGTTTTTTATATTGAAATGGTATATTCTCTTTTTTTGCAATACTTTTTATAATTTCTAAAATTTCAAAATCTACTATACAGGCTCTATCAACAGTTGTTAATACAGGACCTTTACAAAGGGAAGGGAAATCTTCTCTATAAGAATCACCTGCAGCAGTACATTCAATAACAATCCCGATATCAGGTTTAATTTTTTCTGCACCAATTTTAGCTCCTCTTAAACCAACCTCTTCTTGAGTGGAAAAAAGAAAAAATAGTTCAAAATCTGGATTAAAATTTCTTATTATTTCCATTAAAATAGCGCAACCAACTCTATCATCAAAAGATTTCCCCTTGTAAAATTTGTTATTCAATCTTCCAAAGGAGGTATCAAAAACTGCATAAATACCTTTATAAAAAATTTTCTTTGCCTCCCCTTTTTTCATACCAACATCTATAACAAGATGATCAAAGGAAATCCTTTTTCCCTTTTCTTCCTTATCCTGTAAATGAACAGGTTTATAACCTATAACTCCTTTCCTTTTATTTTCAAAAATTACCCTTTTACCAAGAAAAGTTTCTGGTTCTATGCCTCCTACTGGAGAAAATTTAAGGTATCCATTCTCTTCTATTTCCTTTATTATTAATCCAACTTCATCCATATGAGAACATAAAAGAATACAGGGTCTCCCTTTTCCCTTTTTAACATAAAGATTACCAAAAATATCTTCGTATATCTCATCAGCATAAGATTTTATAGATTTTTTAATGTATTCTTTAACTTTTTCTTCTTTTCCTGATGGACCAAAAAGGGAGGAAAGTTTTCCAATTTCCTCAATCAATTTTATATTTCACCTTAATAGAATCAAGAGCAGGATTTTCTCCAAACTTCTTTTTTGCCATTTCAAAAATAATTTTCATGCTATCCCTTTTATTCTCAATTGAGTAAACTTCAATAAGGGAAGCATAGGTTTTCATAAAAGGTGGGGAAAGATTTAAGGCAAGGTTATAATAATTCTTTGCAAGTTTTAATTCTCCTTTTCCCCTATAAGCATCTCCCATTATGGTATAAACAATGCTATTCTTTTCTTCCTTTAAAAGTTCATTACATATAGATATAGCCCTGTCATAATAAGCTCCATTTATACTAAACTGAGCAAGTTGAAGTTTCATAAAATAAGAAATCCTTTTATCATCTTTATCCATTAAATCTTTATTACCCTCAAAATTCAAAGCAAATTCAATTGTCTTTATTGCCTTTTCTACATCACCTTTTTCAAAATAAAGAATTGCAAGAACAGTAAGAGGTGCACGGTAATTTGAGAGGATTCTCTGATGGGTTCTATCAATGAAAAACTTATTCTCATCAGTAAATCCCCTGTATTTAAAAACTTTGAAAAATAGTGAATCTGTTTTGTTTATATCAA
>CBFGJR010000193.1:0-13452 GCA_965649145.1 Caldifarciminota bacterium
AAATAAAAAAATAAAAAATTGAAAATAAACCCATAAGTAATAAAGAAGGAATTGAGCCTATAAAAGTAAGAAATTAAAAAAATTAAAATTATCCCCTAAATAAATAAATTATAAGTTTTTAATCTGTAAATTTAAAATTGAAGATGAATTTATTTTCTTTTAAAATTATTAGTATGATTACAATAATTTATTTTATTTTTTTAAACACAGAGAACCCAACACTTAAAAAAGCTGATTCCCTTTACACATCTTTTGAATTTAAAAGGGCAATGGTCTTATATGAAGAAGCTTTTCAAAAATCTAATTCAAGGGAAGAAAAGGAAAAAATTATCTCAAAAATAATTAATATAGCTCATTTTACTGGTAACTATAATCTGGCAATAAATTATCTGAAAATTTTAAAAAAAATAAGGGAAAAGGGAAAGGGAGACTCAATTTTTTATAAACTGGGATTAACATTTGAAAATATAGGTGAACAAGATAGCGCCTTGAAGTATTTTCAAAAAATTTTAACAGATGAGAAAGAGAGTATTTTAAAAGAAATTGCTGAAAAAGAGGTTGATAAAATTTTTGAAAAAAAATTAAAAGAATATATAGCAGAAGCCGGTAACATAAAATTAACAAAACTGGAATATGAAAATTATGTGAATAGTTTACCACCTTTTAAAAAACCTAAAAATAAAGAGGAAGAAAAAAAGGTTATTGAAGACCTGTTATTTAAAAAAATAATCTTAATTGAATCCTTAAAGGAAGGACTTTTATGGGATTATGAATATAATAAAGAATTAACAAATTTAAAAGAGGAAAATTTAATAAAATTATATTTTAAAAAAATTAGAGATACAATAAATGTAAAGGAAGAAGAAATTAAAGATTATTATAATAAACACAGGGATAAATTCGAGAAAGAAAATAAAACCTTTGATGAAGCAAAGAGTTATATAGAAAAAGTTTTAAGAATGGAAAAATTTAAGGGAAGGAGAAATCAAATAAAAGATGCCTTATTGAAAAAGTACAATACAATAATCTATGGTAAATAAAGGGGGGGATTATCCCCCCCTTATGAATTATTTCACGAATAAGAGTTTCTTTGTGATATCCTTTGTATTTGTCTCAAGTCTTATGAAGTATACACCTGAAGAAAGTTTTTCTCTATCAATCTTTACACTGTATTTACCGGGTGTCATAAATCTGTTATCAATTAGAGTGGCTATTTTTACACCATTTACATTATAAAGATTTATCTTCACAGGGGAAGCATAGGGAATGGTAAAGTTAATTTCAGGATTTTTTGAAATTGAATTAGGAATATCAAGGGAAAGTTCAAGTCTTTCTTTTATATTAATCGGCTTTTTGCCCTCCTTAACCGCAACAACAGGGAAAATGAGTTTTGTGTAATAGGATGGAACTCTTACACTGTCATTATCCTGAGGGAACCATCCACCATATTCTATTTTATTTGAAAAGGTATCACCTGCCTGGAAGAAAAATCCGACGGTGTCAGGGAATGAGACATCTAACTCCTCATCAAGGGAACCAAAGGGAATAGCAATTTCATACTGTTCATAACCCAGTGGCATAGCAGAAGCACAGGGGAAACCCACACTTTTTGTTTGACCAAGGGTTCTATCAACAAAAATCGGTGTAAAAGCTGCTATATCAAGAATGGAAGTATAATAGAGAGCAACTCTACCTTCTTTTTTAACGCCAGGAGGAGGAAATTGACCATCGTTATTGTCATCAAAATAAAGGAATATTCTATCAAATGGGGTCCTGGTTATATCAAAAGGGGCTCTCACAGCTGCGTAGAGGTAGTCACCATCGTATTTTAAATAAATTAAAGCAGAACCAAGAGGATTAAGTAACCCTTGCATCTGGAATACATCTGAGGCATCAAGTTTTATAGCATCCTGCCACTCATTTAAAGTATCAATAAATCCATCAATAACAGGCATAACCTGAGAAACAGGAACCGTAATAAATCTTGGAACTTCTACTGTTGTAAAGGAAAGGGACTTGAAATTATTTGTAGGTTTCAAATCAGTTGGAAGAAGAGTTCTTATAGTAAGAGTATAATTAAGGTTACCTGCACCAGTAGTGAAGGGAGCAAAACTTACAAGAACAGTGTCGTCACTAATTAAGTTGTTAACAGGGACAGTATCAACATAAACAGTGACACCAGCAGAGTCTATCTCTGCTTCCACATTAAAACTTTCTGTATTTAATCCCTCATTGAGTATTTTAGCCTGAATCTGTATTGAAGAATAAGCAGGGGCAAAGGGTTTTGGTTTCTCAATGCTAAACACTCCAACATCATGCGCATAGGGATATCTTACAAAGGCACACATCATAAGGTCTCCACTAAGTTGGTAAACCTGCCAAGCACCGCCGATTCTTGCCCAACCTCTTGATGGATAGTTAAGAGAGGCATCTACACCCTGACCTTCTGTTCCTGGATAAGGATAAAGTTGAACATGACCTATCCAGAAGTCTCCAGAGTTAATTTTTACTTTTGGAAAAGCATAAACCCAGGACCTGCTTCCAGAGGGGTCAAGGGAGTCAGTTGTAACATTAACAGTATCAACAAAAATTTCGTTTCCGGGCTGACCTGAATTTTCATCAAATATAGAAATCTGGAAATCCTGATGGGTTGCATCAGGCCATGGCCAGTAAGGGTCCCCTTCTGATAGGATATAAACCTTAACTGTATCTACATAATAAGGGAACACAGTCGGTGTAACTTGAAGACCCCAAGCATTACCTGCAGCATAAAATGCCCAGGCATTCGCCATTACTCCGTCATTGTAACATATCCATTCACCTGAAGAAGCTTTAACTGTTTTTGTCAAAGTATCGTCTCCAGCAAAATCATCAGGATAATCATGCCATACAATTATCTCATAGGTAAATTCTGATGGTGTCCAAGGGGGAGAAAAAGTAACAGTATCCGAGGTTCCAACAGGAAGAGAGGGTATTGTTTGCGAAGAAGAATAAACCTGAACACCAAGAGATTCAACAACACAATAAACATTAAAACTACCTGCATTCGTCTGCCCTGTATTTTTTACAACAGCTTTAATATCAGTAGGAGTAAAGGGCATAGTTGTTGAAGAAGGCGATATAATCTTATATACGGTAACATCGTTATTGAAGACTCCGGCAAGTATCTTCCATATATAGGATGCATAAAAAGCAGTGTAATATATATATGTCCCACCATCAAAAACTATACCCTCAGGAATAAGACTATAGCCACCGCGTGGAGGATATTGAGCCACAATTACACCGTTTGAACCTGAAATATCAACCTCATTTATCTCAGCAGAAGCACCGTTATCGTCATTTACCCACATATTACCTGTTCTTGAATCATAACTTATATCCATTGGCCAGTCAATGATACTTCCCACACTTACTGTTCTTATAATCTGATTGGTGGAGGGATCCCATTGAACCAAAGAACCGTTCCCGACTGCTCCACCTGTACTTGCCATCCATAAATAATTATTATCATTTGTAAGACCCCTTATATTTGTTCCAACAGGTGAGGAATATGTTTGAACATAAGTTCCATTTGTCTGGTATTTATATATGTATCCATTAATAAAATCAGCTATCCATAAATAACCCTGAAAATATGTGATTCCAAGACAATAACTACCACTTGAAAGTTGCCACTGATTGACTACATTACCGGTTGAGGGATCAATAACATAAACTGTAACAGGGGTGGTTGCATTTGAAACATTATAAAGGTAAGTTCCATCAAAACCAAGACCCATGTGATAGGAACCTGGAGCAGAGAAGGAGTCAACAACTTGCCAGATTGGGACCTTGAGAGGACTTTTATAAACCTCTGAAGGTTTACCATTCTGAAGTAGAGAAGCACCTGCTTTTAAAAGTTCATCTTCTTTGGAGGTAGGTAAAGAACCTGTCTTTACTGTAACACCATTAGAAGCCATAAGCCCTACTACAAAAAGGGCTAAAAGGAGACTCCTCATGCTTTCCTCCTTATTGTTTCAGGGGATTGAACCCTTTATTTAAATATGACAAACTTCCCTGAATAGTCCTTTGAACCTGAGCTAACTTTTATAAAGTAAATGCCAGTGGACAATCTCTTTGATCCCGGTATAATTTCTGAAAGTGAAAGGGTTTTAACTCCTTCTTTTTCATAAAATTTAAAGGTATTACCAAGTCTTCTACCCATCTCGTTATAAATTGAAACATAATATTTCCCAGGGAGAGGAATAAAGAACTTAAATTCTCTATTTTTCAATCCAAAAGTTGTTATGATATAAGGACTATTTGAGTAAATAAAGGAAACTGGTTTTTCTCTAATACCTAATCCATTCCAGATATCCCTTGCAGTATCTGCATTTCCCTGAAAATCAAAAAGACTATCACCAGCAACAACAGCGAATCCTAAAATGATACTGTCACCCGATGGAATAGTAAATGGACCTGCTGAGACAAGGGTAGACCAGTTATCCTTCTGGTAAGCATTAGGAATCCCAATTATACCCTTAAGAAATTGAAATTTATAGTTATCCGGAATATAACCGTAAGGGTCAATATAAACAGAATTCTGAACAAAAGTTATATTTCTTGGATTCTGGGGTTCAAGGAGCACAATTCCAAGGCATTTGTTATGAATGGGATTACCGTTACTTAAATAGATTGCCTTTCTTTGTAGGTCTCTTCCGCCTGTATCAGAATTTGGACTTATATCAATATCAAGAAACAATCCTGAATAAAAATCAATCAAATCGTAATTCCAGTTATTTTTTATAGTGTATCTGAAAATTATAAAGTCATTATAAGGTGGAAGAGCCCAAGCAAAACTCTCCTGATGAACTTCAACACCCCTTGAATTAGGGTGTCCTGAATCATCATACCGCGCTGTTGCATCCTGATCGGAATATTTCGTAGCTCCTATCTGTAATAATCCATTTGGTAAATAAATCCAGTCTGCATTATCTGATGAATAATCAGTATTCAAAACATAGGAATTTGAATTACCGGCCCAGATTGAGCCTATTTTAAGATAGTTTGGACTATTTTTAGGATAATGTAATCCGCTACCTTCATTTTGGTCACTGTTTGTAAATCCTATTGCTCCAAGAGCTGTAACTGTAAGCAAAATTTCACCGACATCATGATTTCCGTAAAGAACCGGTATAAGACCAACCTTCAAATTAAAATTTCTGAAATCATAAATAGAATCATTGGAATTTATTTTAAGAACCATTGGAGCCTGATATCCGAGGGGAGTTGAAGGTGAAGATGTAACAACAAAAGGATCAATGTTTACCTTTGAACTGTCTGTTGGTATATCAGGATAAATCGCAGTTGAATCCAAAACACTCACATATGAATCAGATGTTTTCAACACCGCATTTACATTTGTAGCATTAATACCGATATTCCTCAGTCTTATAAAAAGATTCACAGTTTCACCGGGATCAAATATTCCATTTCCATTACCATTTGCATCATCAACTGTATAACTTGAAAATAGAATAAAGGGTATATTTGGTGAAGGGGCATTCTGTAAGGCTTTCCATATATTCAATCTTCCCCATCCATAATTATTATTGGGGTAAGGTGCACCCTGAGTGGGTTTATCAGGATAATCAATTATTAAACTGTATATCTGTTTGGGTGTAAGCAAATTATTTTTTTGAACAAGAATTGCAACTGCACCTGTGACATGTGGGGTTGCCATTGAAGTACCATTCCAACCTCCTTGATAACCTCCCCCTGGAACAGAGGAACGGATATTTACACCCGGGGCACTTATCTGTGGCTTTATAAAGTTCCAGTCACTTCTTAACCAATAGGTGGTATCATTAAATGGACTCTGATTAGGTGCTGGTCCTCTACTTGAAAAAGAAGCAATATTATCATTTATATCAGTTGCACCAACTCCAAGGGTGTGAGAATAACTTCCAGGAGCTCTAAGAGAATTTGGAGAAGGACCCTCATTCCCAGCAGCAAAAACAGGAAGCACTCCGAGGGTAAGCCAGGTATATACAACACCCCACCAGTGTAAATCTGTATAATTAGTTGTTCCCCAGGAATTTGACACAGCCCTGATATCAACTCTGCCCTTCCAGGAAACCATTGAGTCCATACAGGGATCTATAGTTGCGTAGCTCCCAGAACCACCGGAGGTAAAGGCTTTTGCTGTCACAAATTTTGCACCAGGTGCAACTCCAATATCTTCTGTAAAAGGACCAGGACCGTCTCCTCCGAGAATAGTTCCCATCGTATGGGTTCCGTGTCCATTGTCATCATATGGATTAGGGTTTCCATTTACACCATCAAACCAGTAACCTGTAACCCATTTACCTGAGAGAGCAGGATGAGATACCTCCACTCCTGTATCAATATGACCTATTATAACATCCTGTCCATTATAACCCGCATACCAACAGGAATCAGCCTTTACTTTTGACACATTCCACTCAATAGCTGCTGGATAGGTATTATCTTCTTCTGTCTTGGTATAAATTATCCAAACCTTACGATTTTCATCTATGAACCAGATATCTTTATTCTTTTCAAGAGCGTAAATCACTTTTTTTGTAGCCTCCATATGAAAACCATTATATGCAAAATTCTGCATTAAAATTTCATATTCACCCTTAAAATTATCTTCCAGCCATTTTATGACTTTTGACTGAGAATTTTTCGCATACTCCTTTAAAATACGGACTTTTTCTTCTGCTGAAAGAGGTGCTATTTCCTCATAGGGATAAATATCAGAAAGATGCACAACAACATGTATTCTATCATTCTTTGAAAGATAATTCAGTTTTTCCCTGAGGGCAGGTGTTATTTTACCCTCAAAAGGTAAAGAGGGGGGAGTTAACCCCCATATTATTAATAAAAATTTAAACATATATACCTCCTTTTTAACTTTATTCGGTACTGCTATCTAATTAAATTTTACTATTTCTTACTTTTAACCCCTAAATTAATTTTTCCATTATAAGTACAATTTTCTAAAATGTCAATACTCCTTTTATTTTTCCCAAGTGTCAATCTGTGCCTTTTGAAGTTTTCCTGAATAATCTATATAAACTGTTTTTATTTCTGTAAAAATGTCATAAACTGCCCAGCCACCTTCCCTGTGTCCATTACCTGTAGCCTTTACTCCTCCAAAGGGGAGATGACACTCGGCTCCTATTGTTGGTCCATTTATATAAGTTATACCCGCCTCTATTCTTTCTATTGCTCTCATTGCATTATTTATATCCTGTGTGTAAATTGAAGAGGAAAGACCGTATTTTGTTCCATTAAGTATATCAATAGCCTCATCAAGATTCTCAGTTTTTATAAAAGAAACAACAGGACCAAATATTTCCTCCTGAGCAATAGTCATATTTGGGTCCACATCCTTAAAAGCTGTTGGTTTGTAGAAAAATCCCTTATCATAAGGGTCTCCCTTTAAGGGTTCACCACCGAGAATAAGTTTTGCACCTTCCTTTTTTCCAATTTCTACATAAGAATGAATTTTATTTCTCTGAGCTTCATTAATAACAGGACCCATCTCAGTTCTTTCATCAAGGGGGTTTCCAACTTTTAGGGTCTTTGCCCTTTCAACAAACATCTCTATAAATTTTTCATAAATATCCTCATGAACAATTACTCTTGATGTGGCTGTACATCTCTGACCCGCAGTTGCATAAGCACCCCATAGAGCTCCTTCAAGAGCAAGTTCAAGATTCGCATCAGGCATAACAATCTGAGCATTCTTACCACCCAGTTCAAGGGAAACTTTCTTAAGATTTTTCCCTGCTATCTCTGCTATCCTTGAACCCACCTCTGAAGAACCGGTAAAGGCAACACCCCTTATATCCGGATGGGAAAGTAAAATTTCACCAACTTCTCCACCTCCTCCAAATACAAGATTTATGACACCAGGGGGTGTCCCTGCCTCTTCAAGAATTTTAACTAGTTCGTAAGCACAGGCTGGAGCATCAGAAGGTGGTTTAAAAACAACTGTATTACCTGCTAAAAGTGCAGGAAAAATTTTCCACGAAGGGAGAGCAATAGGGAAATTCCATGGAGTGATAACAGCAAAAACACCAACGGGCATTCTGAAAGTTAAAGCAAATTTATCAGGAAGTTCTGAGGGAGTGTTATAAGAAAATAATCTCCTTCCTTCTCCAAAAGCATAGAAAGCAGTATCAATACCTTCCTGTACATCACCCCTTGCTTCCTTCATTATCTTTCCATTTTCTCTTGCAAGGAGCTTAGCAATTTCTTCCTTTCTTTCAAGAAGTAGTTCAGCAGCTCTTCTCATTATTTCACCTCTCTTAGGAGCAGGAACTTTTGACCACATTTTAAAAGCCTTTTTTGCGGCTAAAACAGCCTCCTCTACATCCTCCCTTACTGATTTGGGGAAAAGCCCTATCACTTCATCCCGGTTTGCAGGATTTCTTTTTTCAAAAAATTTTTGAGACTTTGAAGCTTTCCACTTACCATCAATGTAATTTAAGAATTCCTTCATAGTTCCCTCCTTTTTAAAAATTGATTTAATTAAAAACCCTCTTTTAAATCAAATTCCTCCCCTTTTTGCATAATCTCCTCTGATACAAAAATCTTTGAACCTGTCCTTAAGGCAATTGCTATTGAATCAGATGGCCTTGCATCAATGGAATAAATGTTTCCTTCTTTATCTCTAAATAGGAGTCTGGCATAATAAGTGGTATCCTTCAGTGCGTTAATAATAATTCTTTCTAGATCAATATCAAAAGCTTCAAGTATTGATTTGATCAAATCATGGGTTAAAGGTCTTTCATACACTATCCCTTTCATACCCATATAAATTGCCTGTGCTTCAGGTTTTCCAATCCAGATGGGGAGAAAGCGGTTTCTGTTTTTCTCTTTTAAAACAACTACAAAAGTCTCTTCACTCAAAGCACCTTCAGTACCAAGAGTTTGTTGATAAATTGAAAAAACTTCAACCTCTACAATCTGAGGCTCATTCATAATATAAAATTATAAAATAAAATAGCAGTAAATATGGTTATCATAATGCCGGAAAAAGATCTAAAAACATAAAAAAACCAAAGTTCTTCCCCTTTAAAATTAAATAAAAAATAAAAAGTTGAAAGAAGCGGGATTAAAGATAGAAAAGGATTTAAAAAATAAAGTAAAAAGGAAGAGGCTCTTTCAATAAATCCCCAGAATTTCATTTTACCCTGTATGAGATTATTGTATTTAAAAAATGTATATTCTATTGAATATAAAAGAATCCAGTAAGCATAGGTAACAATTATAATAAAAGTTAAAATTTTAAAAAAAGAAGACTCAAACCATAATCCTTTTTCACTTATTTCAGGAAGTGGATAATAAATTGAAAAAATAAAAATTATAAATATATGAAGCGCCTGATCAATTATATAATAAAAAAAATTTTCACCTATCTCCTCCCTATAGGATAAGAAAACCTTAAATTTATCCTGGACAATATGCAAAATTGTTATAAGAATTATTCCTAAAAGAACATTTAAAGAGAAAGAAAAGGGTAAAAGAAACAAAAACATTGAAAAAAATAACAAAAGACCATGAACTAAAACTCCTGAAATACTTTTTGTTTTCTTCTCAAAAAGTTTATCGGTCTGAAGGGGATAATCTGTAAGAAAATGGGCAAAGGTTAAATGCCAGAAAAAAAAAGAATTCAAGATGCTTCCTTTATAACCCAGACCTTAACTATCCCTTCAATATTTTTATAAAGTTTTACAGGAATTTCATATAAACCCGGTTCTTTTAAAGGATAATCAAGTTCAATCTGATTTTTTTCAATATTCCTAAAACCCTTTTCTTCAAGTGCTTTAACTATATCAACCTTTGTCACAGCACCATAAGTTTTCTCCTTACCCTTTAAGGTAAAAGAAAGGGATATTGAGGACAAAGAATCCTTAAGCCTTTCAGCCTGTTCTATCAGGTGTTTTTCCTTATTGAGTTTTTGTCTTTCAATTTCCTTTAAATGCCTTATGATTCCATCCTTTGCCTCTACTGCTAATCCCTTGGGCAATAAAAAATTTCTCGCAAATCCGTCTTTAACTACCTTTATCTCTCCTTCTTTACCAAGTCCTTTTATATCTTTTAAAAGTATAACCTTCATATTTAGATTGCGTACTCCTTTACAAAAGGTAAAAGCGCCATCTGTCTTGCCCTTTTAATAGCAAGAGCAAGCTTCCTCTGATGATAGGCACAGAGACGGGTCTGTCTTATTGTCATTATCTTACCTCTTGGAGTAAGATAGTTTCTAAGAGTATCCACATCCTTGTAATCAATTATCCCTATTCCCTCTTTACAAAACCTGCATTTTTTTGATTTCATTTTTTCCTCCTTTTTAAAAAGGTAAATCATCCTCAGGCGGTATCTCCTCAGGGGGTAACTCTTCTTCAGGTGAAACAGATACCTCTTCTGTCTTTTCCTTCTCTAAAAACTGAACCCTTAAACCAACAATTTCAACAATACTCCTTTTTTCACCATTTTGAGTTTCAAAAGTTCTTGATTGTAATCTTCCCTCAATAAAAACAGGCGAACCTTTAGAAAGTTTTTGATTACATCTTTCAGCAAGAGCACCAAAAGTGACAACATTTATAAAAAGAGTGTCCTCCTTCCAATCACCTGTAGAAGCATCCCTGTATGGTCTTGTGGAAGCCATTCTAAATCTTGATATTGCTTTACCCTGATTTGTAAATCTTATTTCAGGATCTTGAACAAGCCTCCCTGAGATAATTACTAAATTCATATTTGGAATTTTTATCTCAGCCAACTTTCACCTCCTTTTTTCCCTTGAAAGACTTAACATTCTCCTTCCTTAATATCATTACTCGGAATATTTCTCTAATCAGGCGAACCTGATTTCTTAAAAAGATGGGTAGTACTGAACTTGATTTAAACTCCCACACACTGTAAAATCCAGAATTTTTATGCCTTATAGGATAGGCAAACTCCCTTATTCCCCAGTCATCTACTTTCAAAATTTCTCCACCATTTTCTTTTATAAGATTTTCCAATTTATTATAGATTTCCTTCCTTTTCTCTCCATCCAGTTCAGGATCTAAAATTAACATCATTTCATACTCACGCAATTTTTCCTCCTTTTATTTAAAATGTCTCAGGCTGGGTATGGAACCCGTAATCTCTACCTACGGGTCCTGAGACAGTCATTAGCTTTAAATTATACATTAGAAGTAAACTTAAATTCAAGGATATCTCTGTCCTTAACAATATAATCCGGACCGTGAATCTCTATTTTCCCCTTTTCCTTAAGTTCTTTCCAGAAAGGAATCTCAAGAAAATCAAAGGGATTAGCAACTTCAACTTTTATAAATCCCTTCTGAATATCACTGTGAATCTTACCTGCTGCTTCATAGGCACTTTTTCCCTTTTTAAGTGGAAAGGCACTTGCCACTTTGCCCTTCAATGTATAGAATCTTATAAAACCAAGAAAATTAAAAGCATATTCCAGAATTTCAAAGGGAGAAGAAAAACCTTCTTTTTTTAATTCCCTTATTATCTCCTCTCTTTCTTCTTCCACTAAATCTCTCAATTCTTCGTATATTTTAAAAGGGCAAATAAAATATTTATCCTTAACATTAAGTTTATACTCTTTCTTTTTATCATCAGAATTTATAACAAAAATCTTTTTTTTTGCCATCAATAGGGGAAAATCTTTTATATCTTCTGGTTCAAAACCTTTTTCAATTTTCTCCTTTGCCTCAATTAATTTTTTCTTTAATTCACTTTCTAAATTCTTCTCCTTTAATTTTTTTTCTATTCTTTCCATATCTGAAATAGAAAGTTCAAGTAAAAGGATCTCCCGTTCTTTATCAGGATTTATTTCTTTTAAATAGGAAGATACCCTTTCATCACTGAAACCTCTCAAAATAAATATTAATAAATCTGCTTCTCTTATATAGGACAAAAATTCATTACCAAGACCTTCTCCTTTATGGGCACCCTCAATTATCCCTGCAATATCGTAGATATTTATTTTAAAATTCCTTACCTCTTCCGAATTAGCTTTAAAGGCAAGTTTTTTTAAAAGTTCATCTTCAATCTCTGCTTTTCCTTCATTTTTACCTATGGTTGTGAAAGGGTATATATTTCTCTCTACTTCCTTACCTGTTAGAATATAAAAGAAGGTAGATTTCCCTGAATTAGGGAAACCCACAAGTCCAATTTTTTCCACCCTCTTATAGAACTATAAAAATTCTAATCAGGCTCTTTTAACTTTTACAGCTTTTGGTCCCTTAGGTGAGTCTACTTTTTCAAAACTAACAGCTTCACCCTGTCTTAAGGTTTTAAATCCATCTATCTCTATGTCCGAATAGTGGACAAAGAGCTCTTCGGATCCATCGTCAGGAACAATGAATCCATATCCTTTTTTTGCGTTGAACCACTTTACACGACCTGTGAGACGCATCTTAAAAACTCCTTTTAATTAAAAAACTTTAGGATTTGAACCTTTAAAATAAATCTTTATAAAATACCATATAATTTTTTAAAATGCAAATCTTTAAAAAATATCCAAGCTTTCTTTTATTTATACTCTTTTTTTTCGGAGTAATTTTAGGTAAAATTCTTAAAAATTTTTTTCTGAGTTTTTTAGTGTTTTTAGTATTTTTTATTTCACCTTTTAAATATTTAGCTCTTTTTCCCCTTGGTCATTTACATTTTTATTTTAATAAAAGAGAAAACAAAAATTTGAATTATCCTATTATACTAAAAAATTTAAACAGACATTTTAAAAACAAAATAGAAAAAAACTTTAAAGGAAAAACAAAGGAATTCTTACTTGCCCTTTTATTAGGGGAAAGAAGTAAGTTAGATAAAGAAAATTTAAAAAATTTTATAAGAACAGGAACACTCCACTTTTTGGCTATTTCAGGTCTTCACATGGCAATCATTACTTCTATTTTTATTTCCTTTTTTATTTTTTTAAGGCTGAATTTTAAAAAGGCGATGATACCTTCAATTTTAGGACTCACCTTTTATATATCAATTATTCCTTTAAGACCTTCTGTTTTGAGAGCATATATAATGATAATATCTTTTCTTTTAACTTTTTCCCTAAATATAAAAGTTCATCCACTTTCTGTTCTTGGAAATGCAGGACTTATATCACTTATCCTGTTTCCAGAAAGTGCTTTTGATCCGGGCTTCCATCTGTCCTATCTCGCAACAATAGGGATAATAGTTTTATTCCCCTTCTTCAACAAAATGAAAATTAAAAACTATCTTTTAAGAAATTTCTTGTACCTTCCCTTTTCCGTCTCCCTTTCTGCACAGCTTTTTGTTTTCCCATATATTTACTTTTCCTTCAAAAATATTTCCCTTATTGCTCCATTATCAAATATTATCCTTTCACCCCTTATTTTTTTATCTTTACTTGGAGGAATATTAACCTTAATTTCACCCTTT
>CBFGJR010000194.1:0-7175 GCA_965649145.1 Caldifarciminota bacterium
ACTGATAGAAAAGCAAATAAAAAAAATATTTTTTTTATTAATTCTTCTTCCAATTTTTTTCTTTTTGAGTTCATATTGTATCCTATATTTTAAAAGTTAAAAAATCATTAAATTTCTGTTAAATTTCTGTTAAATTTAAAAGTGTAAGGGTAGTTCTACTATGAATTTAGTTCCTTCACCCTTTTTACTTTCAACACTTATTTTTCCATTATGCAAATTTATTATATGCTTTACTATTGCTAAACCAAGACCTGCTCCAGATTTTTCCCTTTCTCTCCCCTTTACCCCTACATAAAACCTTTCAAAAATTCTTGAAAGATGCTTTTCTTCAATACCCTCTCCTGTGTCAAAAAATTCTATCAGTAACCTATCATTCCTTTTCATTATCCTTATACTTATTTTACCCTTATATGTAAATTTAATAGAATTGTCAAAAAGATTGATGAAAACCTGTTCTAACTTTGATCTATCACCATCAATTAGAGGTAAATCAGAAGGTATATTTAGTTTTACCTCAATCTCCTTTTCCTTCAATTTTTTTTCAAAAATAGGCAAAACCCCTTCAATTATCTCTTTCAAATTAATTTTTTCAATCTGAAGTTCTTTTTCTTCACTTTCTATTTTAGAAAGGTAAATTATTTTTTCTGTCATATCTATGAGCCTGTCAATATGTCTTTTAATTATTGAAATATACCTTTTATTTTTTATTTCCTCTTCTTCTTCAATTGTCTCTATGTAACCTTTAATTAAAGTTAAAGGTGTTTTAAGCTCATGAGAAAGATTTAATGTAAAATCCTTTTTGATTTCTTCGAGTTTTTTCATTTCAGTTATATCAGTTAAAACCAAGAGCAAATTATCTGTTTCAGGGATTTTTTTTATTTTTAAATAAAAAATTTTATTATTTAAGCTGATTTCGCCTTCTGATTCTTCTATTTCAAGTGCTTTTTCAAATTTATTTAAAAACTCCGGTTCCTTTATAAACTCATAATAAAAATTACCCCTTTCAATATTTTGAAAATTTTCTTTTGCTTTTTCATTAAAATAAAGAACCTCCCCTCTTTTATTAATTAATATAACCAAATCAGGTAATAATTTAAAAAGGGACTCTATTAATAACTTTTCCTTTTCAATTTCATCAAGAGATTTCTTTAAATTGATAGCCATTAAATTAAAATTCCTTGTTAATTCTCCTATTTCATCCTTTCTTTCCGAAAAAATTCTTATATCAGTGTCTCCGGAAGAAATTTTTTTGAATGCGTTTGTTAAATCTCCGATGGGAAGAGTAAAACTCCTTGAAATTTTTAATGAAATAATTGAGGAAAATAAAATAAGAATTAAAATTATAAGTGCTATTCTTTTGTTTAAATTCATAATAAAATGGTCCACCTTTTTCGCCTTTACTCCTATTCTTAAAACACCTATTATGTTTTCATTTTCATAAAGCGGAGCCGCTAAAAAAATCATATTATCCTTATAAATTTCACTTTTTCTTATAAAAAATCCCTTTTCCCCCTGAAAAGCTATATCTATTTCAGGTTTTTTATACTCCTTTATCTTTACTTCTCCTTCAATATCAGAATCTAAAAAAAGAACCCCATATTTATCATAAATGCTAATTTTTAAGTTTCTCTCCTTACTGAATTCTTTTATAAATGTGCTTAAAGTTTCAATTTCATTATTAATTAATAGGGATTGGGTCCTATCAGATAATATTAAAAGAATATCATCCAGGTGAGTTTTTAGTTCATCTATATATTTATTTCTTACCACTCCAAAAACTGAAATTAAAATAAAAAGGGAAAAGAAAAATAAAATTAAAAAATAACTTAAAAAGAGTTTATAAAAAATTTTCATTCTTCAAATTTATAACCCATTCCCTTTATATTCTTTATAAACTTGCCTGCTTCACCAAGTTTTTTTCTCAAATTCCTTATATGAACATCAACAGTTCTTTCATAAACCAATTTACCTCTCCTTGATATGTGCTTGAGGATCTGCTCTCTTTTAAATAAAACCCCCTTCTTTTCAAGGAGAAGTTTCAAAATTTTAAATTCAGCAGGTCTTAAATCAATTTTTTTGTCATAAACATAAACTTCAAACTTACTTATATCCAGCCTTAAAATATTCCCTGCTTCTAAAATACTCTCCTCTTTAACATTTTCCCTGTACCTTCTTAAAACAGCATTCACCCTTAAAACAAGTTCTCTCGGTGAAAAAGGTTTCGTAACATAATCGTCTGCTCCTATTTCAAATCCAAGAATTTTTTCCTCTATCTTTGTTCTTGCTGTAAGCATTATTACTGGAATATCTTTGAAATCTTCCTCTTTTTTTAACTCCTTACATAACTCAATTCCTTCATAATCAGGAAGCATTAAATCAAGTATTATTAAATCAGGCTTTTTTTCCCTTAAGTGGTTTAGAAAACTTAAAGTATCATAAAACCCCTTAAATTCATATCCTGACTTTTCAAGATGATGCTGTAAAAGTTCGATTATATCTATTTCATCATCCACCGCGTAGATAAGACCTTTATTTTTCAATTATTTTATAGTATATTATAAAAATGAAAAAACTTTCCATCATAACACTTGGTTGCCCTAAAAATCAGGTTGATAGTGAATATCTTGCTGGAAATCTTTTAAAAAATGATTTTGAAATTGTTGAACCTGAAAAATCTGAAGGCGTTATAATAATGACCTGCTCCTTTATAAACCCTGCTGTTAAAGAAACAGAAAACACCATAAAAAAATTCATTGAACTAAAAAGAAATAAAAAAATTAATTTTCTTGCTGTTGGTGGATGCTATGTACACAGATTTAAAGAAAAAATTAAAGAAAAATTCCCAGAAATTGACCTTTTATTTACCTTTGATGATATTGAAAATTTTGAGAAAATACTTAACAAAAATAGAAAAACAGATTATCAATCATCAAGATTTCTCTATTCTGATAAAATTCCAAGACTTATTTCCACAAGGAATTTTGCCTATTTAAAAATTTCTGAAGGTTGTGATGAATTATGTTCTTTCTGTATTATACCTAAAATAAGAGGAAAGTTTCGTTCAAAGCTTATGGAGAAAATAATAGAGGAGGCTAAATTGCTCACAGATTCAGGTTTTTATGAGATTATACTTATCTCTCAGTCAACCGGTTTGTATGGTGTTGATATTTATAAAAGAAAGATGTTAAAGGAACTTCTTAAAAGTCTTTTAAAAATTAAAAAGTTAAAACTCTTAAGAATGTTTTACTTTCATCCAGCAGATATTGATGAAGAGATTATCAGAATAATTATAGATAATGAGAAAATGGCACCCTATCTTGATGTACCAATTCAACATATCTCAGAAAAAGTATTATCATCTATGAGAAGAAGAGGAAAAAAAGAAAAAGTCTTAAATACTCTTGAATTGATTGATAAATATAAAAATAAAAGATTTTTAACGGTTAGAACAGAAATAATTGTAGGTTTTCCAACTGAAAAAGAGGAAGATTTTGAAGAACTTTACAATTTTTGTAAAGAGGATAGTTTAATAAAAAGATGGGCACTTTTTAAATATCATAATGAACGGGAAAGTTTTGCTTATCAAAATTATACACCTTTACCAAAAAAAATTATTGATGAAAGGTATAAAAAGATGCTAAAAGTAGTAAAGGAGAAAAATTATAGATATGCAAAGGAACTTATTGGGAAACAAGTTTTTTTTATTCCTGAATACATAAAAAATGGTAGGATTTATGGTCATACTGAGTATGACGCACCTGAAATTGATATAAAATCTTTTGTAGAAAGTGATAATTATGAAAAGTTTATTTTCGGAAAATTAGAAATTGAGAATCTCTCTAAGGAAGGTTTTAAATTGGTTTAAAAAAATTATTTAATTACTAATTTCAGAGGTTGTGTGGATATTTACTCATAAAATATGCCCAAGGGTGGTATATTTTTCTTTAAAAATTCTATTGTTTTTTCTTTGACAGTTTTTGAATCAGGCATTTCAAGGTTTTTTCTTGCAAATTCTTTAACTTTTTTATATTCAAGCCATTGAAATATGCCGTATAAAAGCGGTATTGCATCTGGATGAACGGATAATTCATCAACTCCCAAACCCATTAAAATAATGGCTCCAAGAGGATCAGACGCCATTTCTCCACATACAGCAACTTTTTTTCTATAAGGATGAGCTCCCTTAACCACATGGTTTATAAGATTCAAAACAGAAGGATGAAATTCACTGTAAAGAGGAGCAAGAAAAGGGTGTGTTCTATCAACAGCAAGTGTATACTGGGTTAGGTCGTTAGTACCAATTGAAAAGAAATCTACCTGAGATGTGAATTCCTTAACCATAAGTGCTGAAGCCGGGGTTTCTACCATTATTCCAACAGGAATGTAATTATCAAAGGGAATATCTTCTCTTGTAAGTTCTTTTTTCGCCTTTTCGAGTACACTTTTTGCTTCTTCAACCTCTTTTACAGTTGTCACCATTGGAAGAAGAATTCTTACATTTCCAAGATTTGATGCTTTCAGAATTGACCTCATCATCATCTTTAGTATTTCCTTTTCAAAAAGAAGGAATCTAATACCCCTTAACCCAAGAAAAGGATTCTTTTCCTCAAATCCCGGTATGGAGGGTTCACCTGCTATATCTATTAATCTGACTATAAGCGGGTCAGGGAAAACCATTTTTGAACTCTTTTCAAAAACCTCCGCAAGTTTATCCTCATTATGCCATATTGCAGGGTCCCACATTAAAAGTTCGGTCCTAAAAAGACCTACTCCAAATCCTTTGTTTTTTACAATTTCTTCAACTTCTTCAAGTCCTGCAGCATTTCCCATTATAGATACTCTTTTCCTTTCTTTTCCTTTTCCAACTTTAGGGCCCTTTATTATTTTTTGTATTGCCTCTGTGTATAATAATGGTTTTCTTTCATAGTCCTTTTTTGTTTCTTCATCTGGATTTAGTATCACTTTTCCTGACCATCCATCAATTATTACCTCATCTCCATCTTTAGCCACATCAAGTATTCCTTTTACAGCACATACCATGGGAATTTTCAAACTTTTTGCTACTATAACACTGTGGGAAGTGGGTCCACCGTGCTCTATAACGATTCCTATATCGGGAGTCTTAGAAATTGAAAAGACATCAAGGGGCGAAACATCATCTGAAACTACAATTGTTCCCTTTTCCACATTAATAAAACTTGGTTTGCCAAGGAGTATCTCAAGAAATTTTCTGACAAGGTGATTTATTTCCCTTGCCCTTTCTTTAAAAATAAAATTTTCACTTTCCTCAAGTTTTGATAAAAAGTTTTTCATTGATTCAATAAAACTGCTCTCAGCTGAAAGCCCCTTTTCTATATTCCTTTTAACATTTTCCTCTATAACAGGGTCATTAATTACAAGTATTTCACTTTCAATTATCTTCCTGTAACTTCCTCTAAAATGTTCAAAAACAAGTTCAAGTTCCCTTGTAATTTCCTTTTTAGCTTTCTCAAATTTCAGTAATTCTTCTCTTTTGTTTTTGGCCTCTTTTTGTGGAACTTTTAATAACTTAAGGTCAAATTTTTTTACCTTTCCTATTATAACGCCCTTTGATGCCGGAATACCCTGAAAAATCTTAGACTTTAATTTAGTCTTCACCAAATCCCTCCTCAACAAGATTTGTGAGTTCTTTCAGAGCCTCCTTTTCATCAGGTCCTATACACCTGATTATAAGCTTACTGCCTTTTGTGGCAGTTAAAATCAATAAGCTCATTATACTTTTCCCATTCACCTCAACACCATCTTTTATAACATAAACTTCACAACTATATTTTGAAGCAATTTTAACAAAATATGTTGCCGGTCTCGCATGTATACCCAGTGTATTTTTTACAATAACTTCTTTTTCAACCAACTTCTTGAAATCTATCTTTTAATTTTTCCAGAACTGATGGCAAGGTTGTATATTCCATTTCTTCAAGTCCGAGTCTCTGTGGTTCAAAAGGCCCCATTCTTCTTATATAATCAGTTATTTCCTGGGCTCTTTTTCTTGTTAAATCAAAAGCAGGGTCATCAAACATATCTTTTGGACCTATAAGTTTTCCATCCTTTACCTGAAATCCAAGTGCAACAACTCTCGGTGGACCATCAAATCTTGTACAGGATGCATCTTTCATTGAAACAGGCATAAGAGGACCCCAATGAGAACCCCTCATCCAACCCGCAACAAGATGTGCAAGTGAAAAAGCTTCCAGAATCTCACCAACAGCAGGGAAACCACTTTGAGCCCTAACAATCATTACAGGGTCATCTTTACCAACATATTTACCCGCTATGAGAGAAAGTCTTTGAGTTGAAGCGGTTGCAGCAATTATACCATCCTTTCTGTAAACATTTTTAATTGCATAAGTTTCAACGGCACCTATTAAGGCCAAAAGACTGTACATTTCCTCTGGACAGGATAGCTTGACCACCTTTCCTTCTTTCATGTGGAGAACCTCAAATACAAATCCTTCATGCAATTTGGGGTCAATTACAAGACCAGCTGTATTAAATGGGTCAGCAAATATTTTAAATAAAGGCAAATTCCATGCTCCAGGAGAGGTTTTATCAGCCATAAAAACTATAATAGGCTCCGAGCTTCTCTCCTCTATCTCCATCTCTGCTACTCCTGGGCCCATACCCTTAACATTTCCCGAAAAGGCATCAGACAGAATATCCTGCCCTGCTCCATAAAGCCCGAGTTCCTTTGCTTTTTCCGAACCTTTCTTAAAAATTTCAAAAGCAAGTTTATGAATCTCTGAATTATCAATCCCCTTTGTATGGGTCATTATTAATTCAAGGTCATCCCCGGCATGGGCCACAAAGTAATCTATTATTAATCCATTCTTCTTTGCCTCTTCAAGTTCATCCTCTGCTAATGCCATTAAAGCTGGATGCATCCCAGAATGACCCACATAACCACCTATATCAGCCTTTATCACACTTATCGTTGTTTTCATTAAAAAATTCCTCCTTTTAACTTTCAGGGTATCGAACCCTTTGAAATTTAATTAATTTTATTATATAATATTTTACTATTTTTGTCAAGTTTTTTGTTTTTACCTGTGAGAGAGAAAAATTTAAGGTTCTAATCCCTAAAAAATTTTTAAAATAAAAGTGAAAAAAAGAGGAATATGTGTTTGGTTAACAGGGCT
>CBFGJR010000194.1:7274-9295 GCA_965649145.1 Caldifarciminota bacterium
GTTTTTACCTGTGAGAGAGAAAAATTTAAGGTTCTAATCCCTAAAAAATTTTTAAAATAAAAGTGAAAAAAAGAGGAATATGTGTTTGGTTAACAGGGCTCCCCTGTTCTGGGAAAAGTACGATAGCGAAAAGTTTATCAGAGAAACTTATTGAAAGGGGAAGAGATGTTGAAATTCTTGACGGTGATATTGTCAGAAATTTCTTGAATAAAGACTTGGGATTTACAAAGGAAGATAGGCTTGAGAATATGAGGAGAGTTTCAGTTCTTGCAGATTTACTTACAAAGCACGGTGTAGATGTTATTGTTGCACTTGTTTCTCCTTACAGGGAAGGAAGGGATAGAGCAAGAAAACTTCTCCCTCTATTTGTTGAAGTTTACATTAAAGCAAGTCTTGAAACATGTGAAAAAAGGGATGTAAAGGGAATGTATAAAATGGCAAGGGAAGGAAAAATCAAGAATTTTACAGGTATTGATGACCCTTATGAAGAACCCTTAAATCCTGAAATCGTGTGTGATACAGAAAAAGAAAAAGTAGAAGAAAGTATAAATAAAATTATTAAATTTTTGGAGGAAAGAAACTTTATAGAGGTACCAGAATCAGAGGAAAATGGATACACAGAAGAAGAGGAGGAAGAAATTAAAAAGAGACTTGAGGAACTGGGTTACATTTGATAAGGGAATTTATTTTAATTTTTATTTTAAAGTTAAAAATTTTAAGAAACATTATAAAATCCCTCTCTTTCTGGAAAAGAATATCAATACCTTTTATAATTGGTGTTTTTCTTTTTATTTTAATTTATTATTTTTTGTTTAAGTTTTTTAATTTTATGTCTAAAATTCCCGTTCTTGGGATTTTGGTTTCTCAAAAATTTCTTGATTTTACTCTAATGGGCATTTTCTTTTTTCTCACCCTTTCTAACATAATTGGAAGTTTTTCATTATTTTTTGAAGATGAAGAACTCCACTTTTTATATAAATTTCCCTTAAAAAGAGAAAGTATATTTTTTTTCAAATTTTTAGAAATAATAATTTATTCTTCCTGGGTCCCTTTAATATTCCTTATCCCTTTAATTCTTTCTTATTTGAAGGTCTTTAAACTAAATGGTTTTAATTTATTTTTTTTATCTTTGAATTTTATCCTTTATATTCTATCAGCTGGTTTACTTGGAATTCTACTCTTCTATCTGTTTGTAAAATTTTCTCCTTTTTTAAAAAGAGAACTATTGCCCTTTTTTTACGGTACTCTATTTTCTATTTTTATATACCTTTACTTTAAATTTTTAAGACACGAGAGTTTCAAAATTTTTGATGCTAAAAGCATAGATGAGGCAGTTCAGATTTTGAAAAAAGCAGGAACCATGTCTCCACTTTTTTTACCCTCCAACTGGTTTTTTTCAAGTTTTACTCTAATTAAAAATAATCTCTTAATTTTCTCACTTTTTATAATTTTCAACTTTTTTTTATTTTTTCTTCTTGTTTCTCTACCCTTTGAGACCATCTCTCATAAAAGTTTAATTTTAAAAACTGGAAAAGGTGGAAGAAAATATAATTTAATTTTCCTTCAGAAAGAGTTAAAAAATTTTTACCGAAATTACACTCAACTTTCACAATTTCTATTCTTAATTTTATTATTTGTTTTATATGTCATCTCTGTAAGAGGTAAAGGAATAGGTATTGATTTTCCAATCTGGCATATTTTTATAATTTATGCCAATTTTACCTTCGTAATATATCTTTTAATTACAATAGCAATTAGATTTATATATCCTGCCCCTTCTCTTGAAGAAAAAGGAATCACTCTGATTTATTATTCAGGGCAAAATCCCTTTAAATTTTTTTACCTGCAATTTTTTTTGTATTTTTTTTTATTAATCCTTTTAGGCTACACTATATTTTTTTTAACGCATTTTTCCTTAAAGGTTAGATTTTTTAAGGATTTAACCTTACTTTTTATTTTTATTCTTCCGGAAATAGTGTTTGTTTTAACCTTCGTCTCACTTTCTATAGGTTACATTTTAC
>CBFGJR010000194.1:9305-13133 GCA_965649145.1 Caldifarciminota bacterium
AAAAATCCCGCAAAAATTGCATCAGGACCGGGTGCTTTTTTAACAGTTTCAGTTTTAATCCTTTATCTTTTACTTTCCATTTATATTCTTATACAAAAACCCTTATACAGGTTTCATTATGGTTTAAAAAGAAATTTTCTTTATGATCTTGTGCTCTTTTTAATTTTATCTTTTTTACTAATAACAATTTTCAAAACTATTTTGAAAGAAAAAATCAGAAAGATGGAGCTATAAATATTGGGAAGAATATTGGGAATAGATTACGGTGAAAGATTTGTGGGTTTTGCAATTTCAGATGAAAAAGAATTTTTATCTTCACCACTTTTTGAAATTGATAAAAGAAAAAAAAGTTTTAAAAAAACTGTTAAAGAATTAATAGACAAATATAAACCCTACTTAATTATCTTTGGAGAACCTCGTTCTATAACAGGTAAAAGTCTAAAACTTTCTGAGGAAATAAGAAAAGAGGGAGAAAAAATTGAAAGGAAATATAACATAAAGGTAGTTTACTGGGATGAATGGAAATCCTCTAAACGAGCAGAGAAACATAAAAGGGGAAATATTCATGCAATATCAGCAGCTTACATATTGCAAGATTACCTTGATTTTGTCTATAATAAAAAAGACATTAAAAAGGAGGGTTAAATTCCTGAATTAAATTTAAAGGAGGAAATTTTAATGAAAATTACAAAGCAGGAAGCGCTTGAATATCATTCAAAAGGTAAAAAAGGAAAGTTAGAAATAAAACTTACAAAACCCTGTGAAACTCAAAGAGATTTATCTCTTGCCTATACTCCTGGTGTAGCAGAACCATGTCTGGAAATTGAAAAAAATCCTTTACTTGCCTATGAATATACAACAAAAGGTAACCTTGTTGCTGTTATTTCAAATGGAACTGCTGTTTTAGGTCTCGGAAACATCGGGGCACTTGCTGGAAAACCTGTAATGGAAGGTAAATGTGTTCTTTTTAAAAGATTTGCCGATGTTGATGCAATTGATATTGAAATTGATACAGAAGATGTTGAAGAATTTATAAGAACAGTTAAACTGATTTCTCCAACTTTTGGTGGAATAAACCTTGAAGATGTAAAAGCCCCTGAATGTTTTGAAATTGAAGAAAGATTAAAGGAAGAACTTGACATACCTGTTTTTCACGATGACCAGCATGGAACTGCTATTATTTCTGGAGCAGGTCTTTTGAATGCCCTTGAACTTGTTGGCAAAAAAATTGAAGAAATTAAAATGGTGATTAATGGAGCCGGTGCAGCAGCAATTGCCTGTGCTAAATTTTATCTGCTTTTAGGATTAAAAAAAGAAAATTTAATTATGTGTGATACCAAGGGTGTTATTTATAAGGGAAGAAAGGATGGAATGAATAAATATAAGGAATTTTTTGCAGTTGAAACAGATAAAAGGACCCTTGCTGAAGCTCTTGAAGAAGCAGATGTTTTTGTTGGACTTTCAGTTGGAAATATTGTTACAAAAGAGATGGTTAAAAAAATGAATGATAAACCCATAATATTTGCAATGGCAAATCCTATACCAGAAATAAGTTATGAGGATGCAAAAGAAGCAAGACCAGATGCTATTGTTGCAACGGGAAGAAGCGATTACCCCAATCAAGTCAACAATGTTCTCGGTTTTCCCTTTATTTTTAGAGGAGCACTTGATGTCAGAGCAAGAAAGATTAACGATGAAATGAAATTAGCTGCTTCAAAAGCTCTTGCTGAACTTGCAAAAGAGGATGTGCCTGATTCAGTTGCAAAGGCATACGGTGTTAAAAGATTGGAATTTGGAAAGGATTATATAATTCCAAAACCCCTTGATCCAAGAGTTTTATTCTGGGAAGCACCTGCAGTTGCAAAGGCTGCAATAGAAACCGGGGTTGCGAGATTAAAAATTGATATTGAAGAATATAGGGAAAGGTTAAAGGAAAAAATAATGAAAGGTGGAAGGGTGATAAATATCATTATCCAGGAAGCAAAGAAAAAATTGGTAAAAATTGCCTATGCGGAGGGAGAACACGAAAAAATAATTAGAGCATGCAACATTGTGTCAAATGACGGGATTGCTAAACCGGTGCTTCTGGGTAGAAAAGATATAATAGAGCAAAAAATTAAAAGTTTGAAACTTCATTTTGATTATGAGATAATTGACCCTGCTTTATCACCAAAAAGGGAAATTTACGCAGAAAAACTTTTTAAAATCAGGGAAAGAAAGGGAGTTACCAAACAGTGGGCGTATTTCTCCCTTTCCAATCCCATTGTTTTCGGCTCAATGATGGTTTATGAAGGTGATGCTCACGGTCTTATAGCAGGACTCACAATGGATTATGCAAATGCTTTAAAACCAATACTTCAAATCATAAAAACTGAGGAAACCACAAAAACTGTTGCAGGTTTATATATTGTTTTAATTGAAAATGAAGTTTTCCTTTTTGCCGATGCAACAATAAATATAAATCCTGATTCAGAAACCCTTGCAGAGATAGCTTCACTTACAGCTAATTTTGCAAAAGACTTGGGAATAGAACCTAAAATAGCCTTCCTATCTTTTTCTAATTTTGGAAGTGTGAGGGTAAAAGAAGCAGAAAAGGTAAGTGAAGCAGTCAAAATTTTCAAAAGAAAACATCCTGACATAATTGCAGAAGGAGAGATGCAGGCTGATACAGCTCTTGTACCGGAAATTATTGAGGAATTCTACCCCTTTTCAGAATTAAAAGAAAGAGCAAATATTTTAATTTTCCCAAATCTTGATGCTGCAAATATTTCATATAAAATACTTCAAAGACTTGGAAATGCCCAGGTTATTGGCCCCATTCTCCTTGGAACAAAAATGGCTACCTGTGTATTACAGAAAGGTGATGATGTCCAGGATATTGTAAATATGTCAGCAGTGGTTGCAAGAGATGCTCAGAAAAAGTTAAAGCTATAAAATGAAGCCAATTAAATTAAGTGTAAATGTTGATCATATTGCAACTCTAAGGGAAGCAAGAAAAGAGAAATTTCCAGACCCTCTTTTTGCAGCAATTATAGCAGAACAAGCTGGGGCAAGTGGAATAACCTGTCATATAAGGCTGGATAGAAGACATATAAAAGAGGAAGATGTGGAAAAATTAAAAAAGCATATACAAGGAGAATTGAATTTAGAAATGTCCCTGACCTTTATTGATTTTGCGATAAAAGTAAAACCTCACTGGGTAACCATTGTTCCAGAAAGAGAAGGAGAAATAACTACAGAGGGAGGACTTGACCTAAAAAAAATAAAAGAAGAATTAAAGGGTGCAATTAAAAAACTTAAAGAAAATGGTATAAATGTAAGTCTTTTTATAGAGCCTGATGAAGAAATGATAGGAATCGCAAAAGAACTGGGTTCTGATGCTGTTGAGCTCAACACAAATTCCTATGTTAAATCCTGTGGAGGAAATAGGGAAAAGGAAATAGAGAGGTTAAAAAAACACGCTAAATTTGCTCATTCCCTGGGGTTAAAAGTAAGAGCTGGACACGGACTCACAAGACAGAACTTAATTCCTCTCCTTGAAATTGAGGAAATTGAGGAAGTTTCTATTGGTTTTGCTATTATTGCGGATAGCCTCCTTTCAGGTTTATATAATGTGGTAAAAGAATACAGGGAAATTCTTATGCGAAAGGGTATTTAATTTGAGAAATTTTCCTTATTATATACCCTTCCTATTCTTTTTATTATTTAACTGCACTAAACTGGTAAAAATGGAAAATCCTGAGGAAAAATTCCTTTACCTTTTAAAAAAGAATCATAAGGGGAAAATTGAGTTTATAAAATCAAGGGGAGATTTAATCTTAGAAAATG
>CBFGJR010000195.1:0-12952 GCA_965649145.1 Caldifarciminota bacterium
CGCCACAATTGAGAAAGTATTTGTTTCTCCTTTTAAGGAAAAGATAAATAAAATTAAAAACTTCATAAAAATTATTTTCCTATTTCCCCTTCACCAAAAAGTGCAATTTTAAGTATTTCATAAGATAAAAGTGCACACTTCATTCTTACAGGAGAAAGTTCAATTCCAATATTTTTTAAATGCTCTTCCTTTGTATAATTTTTTAATTCCTCAATTTTCTTACCTTTCACATACTCTGAGAGAATAGAAGCAGATGCTTGTGAGATTGCGCAACCCCTTCCTTTAAACCTCACATCCTCAATAACACCATCCTTTATCCTGAACTGCATTTTTATTTCATCTCCACAATAGGGGTTGCCCCCTTCATACTCTATGTCCGGTTTAACCATATCACCATAATTGCGGGGATTTTTATAGTGATCAAGTATAATTTCATAAATTTCTTCTATCATTTTCTAAATTTTAAGTTTTTTCATATAAATATTTCATTTCATTTATTATATTTCTTGATATAACAATTTTCTGAATTTCATTTGTTCCTTCATATATCTCGGTAACCTTTGCTGCTCTAAATAGCCTCTGGACATCATGTTCCCTTGAATAACCAAGGGAACCGTGAATCTGAACTGCTTTATCAGTAACCCACATGGCAGTTTCTGAAGCATAAAGTTTTGCCATTGATGACCACTCAGAAAATCTCTCTCCCTTTTGTTTTAAATAGGCAGCTTTATAGGTTAAAAGTCTTGCTGCCTCAATCCTTGTTTTCATTTCAGAAAGGTAAAATTGAATTGCCTGATGCTCATAAAGTTTTTTACCGAAGGTCTCCCTTTCAAAAGAAAATTTTACTGCATGCTCAAAGGCACCCTGAGCAATTCCAACTGCCTGAGCCGCTATCCCTATTCTTCCTGCATCTAAAACTGACATAGCAATTTTAAAACCGTCTCCCTCATTTCCGAGTTTCATACTCTCAGGAATAACATAATCCTCAAAAGTTAATTCACAGGAATAAGCAGCTCTTATACCGAGTTTTTTTTCAGGTGGAGATTTTATTATCCCTTTTTTTTCAGTATCAACAATAAAACAGGTTATACCATGATGTTTTTTTTCTGGTTCTGTCACAGCAAAAAGGAGAATGTATTTGGCATGATAGCCGTTTGTAACCCATACTTTTTTTCCGTTAATTACATATTCATTTCCAGTTTTTCTTGCCAGTGTTTTTAAATTGGAGGCATCACTTCCTGCGTGTGGTTCAGTTAAAGAAAAAGCACCAATTCTTTCACCCTTTGCTATAATAGGTAAAATTTTCTTTTTCTGCTCCTCAGTTCCAAATTTATAAATTCCATAACAGAAGAGGGAATTATTAACTGACATTATAACTCCATGAGCAGGGCAAACTCTTGATATTTCCTCAACAGCAATTGCATAAGATATTGAATCCATTCCCGCCCCACCATATTCTTCTGGTATTTCCATTCCCATAAGACCCAGTTCTCCCATTTTTTTAACATTTTCTTCTGGAAAAGTTTCTTCCTCATCAATCTTATTGGCAATTGGTTCTATTTCATTTTTTACAAAATCTCTAACCATATCCCTTATCATTCTGTGTTCTTCTTTAAGTTCAAAATCCATAGTTGTTTTTAATTTAAATTAGGGATGGAACCTTGAAAAATTAAATTATATTGATTTTCAGGTCCAGAATAAAATTTTCTTTTTTAAAATTTTTCTTTTTATTTTATCTATATTAGCCCTTGTTATTAAATAACCCCTTTCAACAAAATCGTCTATCTTATCAAAATCAGCCCAGGATAGATTTTGAGTATCAAAGGAAATTACATAATCTGCTCCTTTAATTTCTCTTTCTTCAAAATTAACCCTGTGGAACTGTAAAATTCTCTGGTAGAATTCATAACCACCTCTAAAATCTCTTCTCGGTTCAATTTCATTTTTAACCCTTGAAGTTATTATAAATCTTGGATTATATAATTTTTTTAAAAAATATATTGGTGCGTTTGAGATCACACCACCATCAACTAAAATTCTTCCTTCCTTTTTAAGAGGAGGTAAAAATCCAGGAATCGCTGAAGTGGCAATAACTGCGTCCTTTATAAAGCCTTTATTTATATAAATGTATTCTCCTTTAACAAGGTCAAAGGCTGTAACAAAAGTTTTTATTTTTAAATCTTCAAACCTTAAATCTCCAAAAATTTCTTCTGCTGCTTCACAGGATTCTTTAAAGGGTATAACTGATTCTGATAAAAAAGCCTTTGCAAGATTTATCCTCTCAATTATAGCATCATATACTCTTTTGAAAATGTTCTTTTCTTCTTTTGTGAAAACATCAAATCCCAATTTTTTGAAAATTCCTTTTTCAATACTTTCTTTTATCTTTTCATAAACAAATTCCCAGGAGACTTTATAGGAATAAAGAACGCCTATAATCCCTCCAATACTTGTTCCCCCTATACAACAGGGTTTGATACCCTCTTCCTCCATTGCCTTTAAAAAGCCGATATGAATCAAACCTCTTGCTCCACCTCCAGAGAGAGAAAAGGAGATAAAGGGTCTTTTTGTAAAAATTCTTCTCATTTTTAATGACTATTATAAGTTTAAAAATAATTTGAAATAAAGAAAAAAATAAGATATAATGAAACTCTATAAAAAATTAAATTTAAATCGAAAGGAGGTATTAAAATGCGTGTTAAAGGTGGACCTAAAACAAGAAGGAGACATAAAAAAATAAAAAAAATGGCAAAAGGTTATTATGGACAGAAAAGTAAAACATTTAGAAGGGCTAATGAGGCAGTTTTAAAATCCTTAAGATACACCTATAGACACAGAAAGGAAAAAAAGAGAGATTTTAGAAAACTCTGGATATTAAGGATAAATGCAGCATGCAGAAATCTTGATGTAAAATACAGTGATTTTATTCACAATTTGAAGGAAAAGGGTATTTTACTGAACAGAAAGATTTTATCATACCTTGCTGTTAATTATCCAGAAAGTTTTAAAGAAATAGTTGAAAAGGTTATGGCAAATTGATGGAAATTGTGAAAATCAAAGAAGAAGTTAAAGCAGATTTAGATAGGGTAAAAAATAAAGAGGATTTAGAGGAAGTAAGAATTAAATATCTTGGTAGAAGGGGGATTTTAAAAGAACTTTTTGATAAAATTAAAGAACTTGAACCTGAAAAAAGAAAGGAATGGGGAAAGTTATTAAATGAGGTAAAAGATTTTCTTGAAAAAGAAATAGAGTTAAGAAAAAAGGAGTTTGAAGTTAAAAAGAAAAAGGATATCGACCCCACTTTACCAGGTTTATTAAAAAAAAGAGGGTATTTACATATTCTAAAAGAGGAAATTAAAAGGATAGAGGAAATTTTTGTGGGGCTTTCCTTTGAAGTTGAAACAGGTCCTGAGATTGAAACTGAATTTAATAATTTTGAAAAACTGAACATTCCGGAATGGCATCCAGCAAGGGATATGCAAGCAACTCTTTTTCTTGAAAGGAAAGGATTTTTATTGAGGACACATACTTCTCCAATTCAAATAAGGGTAATGCTCACAAAAAAACCGCCAATTAGAATAATAGCACCTGGAAGAGTTTATAGGCGCGATAATTTTGATGCTTCCCATTCTCCTGTATTTCATCAGGTAGAAGGGCTTTATATAAATAAAAATGTAAGTTTTTCAAATTTAAAGGGAACAGTTGAGGTATTTTTGAAAGAATATTTTGAAAAAAAGGACCTTGAGATAAAATTTGAACCTTCTTACTTTCCTTTTACAGAGCCTTCTGCTGAAGTTTCAATATTATGGGATACAGGTGAAGGGAAGAAATATCTTGAAATTGCAGGTTGCGGAATGGTTCATCCCAGTGTTTTAAGAAATTGTAATATTGACCCAGAAGAGTGGAATGGATACGCCTTTGGAATGGGTGTTGAAAGGCTTGTTATGGTTAAATATAAGATACCTGACATAAGACTTTTCTATGAAAATGAGAGAATTTTTCTAAAACAATTTTCAATATGAAACTTACATATAACTGGTTAAGGGAATATATTGACCTTAATGTTTCACCACAGGAACTTGTAGAAATTTTTGGAAAACTTGGAATGCCTGTGGAAGATTTTACGGATTTAAGAAAAGGGAAAGAGAATTTAATGATAGCAGAAATAGAGAGTATTGAAAGGCATAGAAAGAAAGATAATCTTTTTATCTTATTTTTAAGAACAAAAATAGGTAAATTTAAAGTGGTATCGGGAGCCCCTTTCCTTGAAAAAGGAAAAAAAGTTATCTTTGCTCCTAAAGGGACCCTTCTTAAAGAGTATACAGTTGAAGAGAAAGTTATAAGGGGTGAAGAATCTCTTGGTACAATTGTTTCAGAGGAAGAACTTTCCCTGGCAGATAAAAGTGAAACTGTTATTTTTCTTGATGAGAAGGTGAGTTTAGAGGATGACCCACTTGAAATTCTTGGTCTATCTGATTATGTTTATAACCTTGAAATTTATCCCAATAGACCTGATTTACTCTCTGTAATCGGAATTGCAAGGGAACTTTCAGCATATCTGAATCTTGAATTAAAAATACCAGAAATTAAGAAAATTAAAGAAGAGGAGATAGATTTTAAAATTGAAATTGAGGGAAATGCCCCCTGTGATAGATATGTGGGTATAATTATTAGGGATATAAAAGTAAGGGAAAGTCCTTCAAAAATAAGATACAGATTAAATCTATGTGGAATAAGAGCAATAAATTCAGTTGTGGATGCTACAAATTATGTGATGCTTGAGACAGGTCATCCCTTACATGCTTTCGATTTAAGTAAAATTAAAGGAAAAATTGTTGTAAGAAATGCAAGAAGTGGAGAAAGGATTTTATGTCTTGATTCTAAATTAAGGGAACTGGATGATGATGTAATGGTTATCTCTGATATTGAAAAACCACTTGCAATTGCTGGTGTAATAGGAGGTGAGGAATCTGGAGTTAAAGATGACACAAGGGATATTTTATGTGAAAGTGCCTTTTTTGATAAGATAAATATAAGAAAAACATGTAAAAAACTTAATATTCAGACAGAATCATCTTACAGGTTTGAAAGAGGTGCTGATTTTGAGATGGTTCCATTTGCGGTGTTGAGGCTGAGAGACTTTATTCTTGAAACATCAGGGGGTATTCCATTTAAACCTATTGATGTTGTGAAAAGGGAACATAAAAAGAAAAAAGTTTTTTTAAAGGAGGGAAAATTAAGAAAAATTCTTGGAAATGAGTTTTCTCTTGAAAAATCAAAAGAAATTCTTGAAAGACTTTATATAAAATCAAATTTAAATAAAAATATTTTGGAAGCAAAGATTCCGAGTTTCAGAAGGGATATTGAAATTGAGGAAGATTTAATAGAGGAAATTGCAAGGATTTATGGGTACCAGAATTTTAAATCAGAGGCAGAAGAAGTTTCGTCATTTATAGGGAAAAGGGATAATTTAGAAGATAGAATAAGGGAGCATTTTAAAGGTGAGGGTTTTCTTGAATGTGTTAATATTTCTTTAATTGAAGAGAAGGAGGCAAAGTTATTTTCTGAAAAGTATTTGAGGATAAAAAATCCACTTTCAGAGAGGTTTAACTGTTTAAGACCTTCCCTTTTGCCTTCTTTACTTTTTTCTTTAAAGAATAATTTAAGAAAGAATGAGAAAGTTCAGAAACTTTTTGAAATAGGCAAGGTTTTCTATGAAGATTACAGCGAAGAAAACAAACTGGGTTTACTTTTAGCAGATGTTAAGGAGGAAAGCTGGTTAAAGAGTGAAAGGATAGAGCCCTATTTTGAATTAAAGGGAATTTTAGAAAGTTTTTTTGAGAATTTTGAGGATAGTTTGTATTTAATTGAGGAAAGTTTTCCCTTTTTTGAATACGGTGTGAAAATTTTAATAGATGATAAAGATATAGGTTTCATAGGAGAGGTGAAAGAAGAGATTTTAAAATATTATGATTTAAAAGTGGGATGCGTTTATTCTGAAATTTCACTTGAAAAAATTGGTTTTAAAGATTCTTTATTTTTTAAACCGCTTCCCTTGTATCCTTCTCTTTCAAGAGATCTCTCTTTTGTTGGTTCAGTGGAAATAAAGGCACAGGAATTAATTAAGGCTTTAAAGGAGTTAAAGAGTAAAACTTTAATTGAAAGGTTTATTCTTTTTGATGTTTATAAAGGAAAACCTTTAAAAGAGGGGGAGAAAAATTTTACTTTCAGAGTATTTTTTAGAAGCAGGGATAAAACTCTTTCTGAAAGGGATGTGGACAAGGAGGTGGAAAAAATAGTAAAATATATAGAAGAAAAAACAGGATATAGATTAAGGGGATAGGGTTCTATTCCCCTTTTTGGGTTTAAGGAGGAAATAGATGGATGAAATTTTGATAAACCTTGAAAACAAAATTGAGGAACTTATTTCAAAACTTAAAGAGCTCAAAGATTATAAAGAAAAGTTTCAGAATCTGGAAAGGGAAAATGCTGAATTAAGGGAAAAGTTAAATACTGTTCTTTCAAGAATTGAAAGTATTGTAAATAAGATAAAAGAGGCAGAGAGTTAAATTGGAAAGGATAAGGGAAGTCGTGATTAGAGGGAAAAAATACGAGGTAAGGACTGATTTATCAGATGAGGATTTAAGGAATGTTGTGAATATAGTTAATAGTGTTCTCCTTGAAAGTGAGAAAAATACTATGACGCCTGATTTTGAGGTTATAAGTATTTTAGCCCTTCTTTCCCTTGCTGAAAAGGTATATTTTTGTGAAAAGAAATTTGATTTAGCACAAAAAAAAGTTTATAGTTTAATTAGGAGGATGGAGAATATATAAAATGAAGGAGATGAAAAATGCTTTATATGGAAAAAGAAAAAGGCCAAAGTTTTATTCCCTTAGCCTGGCGGATTGCACCGAAAACCTTAGAGGAGTTTGTAGGACAGGAACATATAGTTGGAAAAAATGCCCCTTTAAGAAAATTACTTGAAAAGGGTAAGTTATTTTCATCTATATTTTACGGTCCGCCAGGGGTAGGGAAAACAAGTCTTGCAAAATTAATTGCAAGGTATATAGATGTTCCTTTTTATCACTTAAATGCTTCAACTGCTGGTGTAAAAGAGGTTAAAAAGGCATTAGAGGAAGCAGAAGGATATTTGAAAGTGAAGGGTAAGGTGCCTCTTTTATTTATAGATGAGATTCACAGGTTTAACCGCTTACAGCAGGAAATCCTTCTCTCATCAGTTGAAGAGGGAAAGATTATATTTATTGGTGCCCTTGTTTTGAATCCCTTTTTTGTTCTTGATAAGGCTCTTATTTCAAGAACTTATGTTTTTGAATTTAAACCCCTTTCAGAAGAGGATATAGTTAATATTTTGAAAAGGGCTTTAAAGGAATATTCTGAGATTATTGTAAAGGAAGAAGTTCTTTTAAAAATAGCAGGTTATTCTGAAGGTGACGCAAGGAGAGCCCTTAATTTACTCGAAATACTGATTGAGGCAAAGGATGGAAAAGGTGAAATTAGAATGGAAGATCTTGAGAATTTCAAGTTTTATTTCAGGTATGATAGAAAACAGGATGAGCATTATGATTATATTTCAGCTTATATTAAATCAATGAGGGGTTCTGATGCTGATGCAGCACTTTATTACCTCTTTAGGATGCTTGAAGCAGGTGAGGACCCGAGATTTATATTCAGAAGAATGCTTATTTTTGCCTGCGAGGATGTAGGGTTATCTGACCCTTACGCAATAGTATTAATAAATTCTCTTTATAATGCTTTTGAAATGGTTGGAATGCCCGAGGGGGAGTTTTTTTTAAGTATGGGAACTATATACCTTTCCCTTGCGTCAAAATCAAATAGTATTTTAATTTCTATGGCTAATGCAAAAAAATATGTGAGTGAGAAAAAAATAAGTGGAGTCCCCTTACATTTAAGGGACTCTCATTATCCATCCGCAAAAAAACTTGGAAGGGGCGTAAATTATCTTTACCCCCATTCAGATCCGGAAGCTATTTATCAAAAATATATGATGGAATTTTTTCCTGTTGTTTTTTTAAAGGAAATTGGTAAGGAAAAAGATTTTCTTTTAAAACTTAAGGAAATAAGATATAAGAGATATAAATATAAGGAAGGAGGTGAAACATGATTCTTTTTTTAATTATCTCTATTTTTTCTCTATTATCAGGAGTTATAATAGGGTTTTTTGTTTCAAAATATACCTTAGAAAATCTTCTGAAAAAGAAAAAAGAAGACGCCAAATCCATTATAGAAGAAGCAAAAAAAATGAAGGAAGAAATTATATCAAAGGCAAAATCTGAGGCAGAAGAGATTGTAAGGAAAGAAAGGGAAAAGGTTGATTTACAATATGCAAAGGCGAGAAAGGAACTGGAGAAATTCAAAAAGGAGTTGCAGGATAAGGAATATCAGATAGAAAGGAAGGCAGAACTTATTTTGAGAAAGGAAGAGGAACTTAAAATAAAAGAAAAAGAAATGTCAGAAAAGGAAAAGATTTTAAGGTCAAAGATGGAAAGACTTGATCAAACTTTAAGTGAGGAAATGAAAAAACTGGAAGAAATTTCAGGAATGACCCGTGAACAGGCAAAAAGAGAACTTTTTAAAATAATTGAGGCTGAAGCAAGACTTGAAGGTGCTCAATTAATTCACAGGATTAGAGAGGAAGCAAAACAAAATGCTCAGAGAGAGGCATCAAAGATTATTGTTACTGCTATGCAGAGACTTGCCTCACAGGTATCTTCAGAATCCTCTGTTACGGTTATACCCCTTGCCTCTGATGAAATAAAGGGTAGAATTATAGGAAGGGAAGGTAGAAATATAAGAACTTTTGAGTCTTTGACAGGTGTAGAAGTAATTGTAGATGATACACCGGGTGCTGTTATTTTATCCTCTTTTGACCCTGAAAGGAGGGAAATTGCGAGAATATCAATGGAAAGACTTATTGCAGATGGAAGGATTCACCCTGCAAGGATTGAGGAAATTGTTAAAAGAACTGAGGAGGAATTTCATGAATATATAAGGATAATAGGTGAAGAAACCATTCTTGAACTTTCTTTAAGGGGTATGCATCCAGAGCTTTTAAGGTATGTGGGAAAATTGAAATTCAGGTCTTCTTTTGGTCAGAATCTTCTTCTTCATTCAAAAGAAGTTGCACAATTTGCCGGTATGATAGCAGGTGAACTTGACCTGGATGTGGAAATTGCAAAAAGAGCAGCTCTCCTTCATGATATTGGAAAAGTCGCGGATCCTTCCTATGAAGGGCCTCATGCTCTTATAGGAGCTCAAATAGCAAAGAGATATGGTGAAAGTGATCTTGTGGCAAATGCTATTGCTTCCCACCATGAAGATGTGGAGCCTGAATCCCCCTATGGTCCACTTATAGCAGCCGCGGATGCTATTTCAGGTTCAAGACCTGGAGCAAGAAGGGAAACTGTTGAAGCATATATAAAGAGAATAGAAAAACTTGAAGAAATTGCTACTTCTTTTGATGGAGTTGAAAAGGCTTACGCACTTCAAGCTGGAAGGGAATTAAGAATTATAGTTCAGGCTGAAAGGATTTCAGATGCCGAGGCTTTTGAACTTTCAAGGATCATTGCAAAGAAAATAGAAGAAGAGGTAAAGTTTCCCGGTCAGATTAAAGTTACTGTTATAAGGGAGGTAAGAGCTGTAAGTTTTGCGAGGTAATATTTGAAAAGAAGAAAATCATTAGAAGTTAAGATTGGAAATTTAATCATTGGTGGCGGAAAACCACCTGTAATTCAATCCATGACTGATACATTGACCTCAGATGTTGAAAGCACAGTGAGACAGATAATTGAACTTATTGATGAAGGAAGTGAAATGGTAAGAGTTACTGTTAATACAGAGGAAGCTGCTAAAAGTATACCTGAGATAATAAATAGATTGAGGGATAAGGGTTATAGTAATCCAGTTATAGGTGATTTTCATTTTAATGGACACATTATTTTGAGAAAGTATAAAAAGGTATGTGAGTTGCTTGATAAATATAGGATAAATCCAGGAACAGCGGGGAAGGAGGAAAATTTCAGGGAGATGGTGAGGATTGCAATAGATTTTGATAAGCCTGTTAGAATTGGAGTAAACTGGGGTTCAATTGATAAAAATCTTCTCACAAAGAATATGGAGATAAATTCAAGGAGAAAAAGACCCTATGATTTTAAAAGGGTTTTACTTGACACTGCTGTTGAATCGGCAATTGAATCAGCAGAAAAAGCTTTAGAACTCGGTTTAAAGGAAGATAGAATTGTTTTATCCTGTAAGGTTTCAGAGGTTAATGAACTTATTTATGTTTATGAAGAACTTGCAAGAGAAGTTAAATTTGCCCTTCATCTCGGTTTAACGGAAGCAGGAACAGGATTAAAGGGTATAGTATCTTCTTCAGTGGGAATTGGTTTTTTACTTTTAAAGGGTATAGGAGACACAATAAGGGTTTCTTTAACCCCTAAGTCAAATGAAAAAAGGACAAAGGAAGTAGAGGTAGCAAAGCAAATTTTGCAGGTTCTTGGTTTAAGGAGGTTTGGTCCTGAAATTAGTTCCTGTCCAGGTTGTGGAAGGACAAAATCAAACTTTTTCAGGGAAATTGCTGAAAGGATAAGTGTTTATCTTGAACAAAAATCCCGCCTGGATGATAGATATAAGAATTTAAAAGTTGCTGTTATGGGTTGTGTTGTAAATGGTCCGGGTGAGTCAAAATTCGCAGATATAGGTCTTTCTCTTCCGGGTATTGGTGAAAAAAAAGCAGCAATTTATGTTAAGGGTAAATTTAAAAAAAGTATAGATATTGAAAGAGCTGAAGATGAATTAATAAATGAAATTGAAAACTTTGTTGAATCTTTATAATATTTATAATGAAGAACCTTTAAAAGATAAGATTTTAAGTTGTTTTTTGTGTATAAAGATACATTCAACAGTGCTATCTTTGTGGGAATAGTATTGAAGTAAAAAAAATTACAAGTTAACTCAAAAAGTTAAGGAAAAAGCACAGGGTGAAGCAATGATTGGTTTAGGGGCTTTTAGGAGTTAAATATGATAAACTTTTAAAGTATATGGAGATAAATAAAGTGAGAGAGTCAAGGATAAACTCCTTAGAGCCCTGCTTATTTTGGAAAGTGGTGAGCCATTTTTTAAAAATAACAGATCTTCAAAATAAATGTTATTTATTTTTTATCAAGAACCGATAGGATAAAGGTTATCGGTATAGATTATGTGAATTTAAAGAATTCTGGAAATCCACATAAATTTTTTAAAAATGCAAATTATACCTTATAATAATAAAGTTAAGGTATGGAATGGTCTGAATGGAAATTTGAAAAAGAAAATGAAAAAAAATCAAGTATAAAAAGAGAATTTACCTTTTACAGTGATAGAGTTAAGAGAAAAATTGAGCTGGAGGAGTCAATTGTTTTTGATGAGAATAACTACAGGGTATTTGCTTATAAGTTTGAAGTTAAACTAAATGGCTCACACAACAAGTATATTATTGCTGATGATGTAATGGAAAACAGGATGTGTGAATACACCTATCGATGGGGGCATTGGTTGCCTTTCCCAAAGGAAAGGGAGGAGATAATTAAGCATCTAAGGTATTATTTAAGCGAATTTGGATTGAGTTTAGAAGGTACTCTTTTACAGGAGGGATGGGAAAAACTTCCTTCTGGGTACAGAAAGATTATTCATATGTGGAAATTAATAGATGGAGGTCATTCAATAAAATATCTTCTGGGGAAGAAAGCTGAAGAGGGAAAATTCTGGACTGAGTGGTGCGAGATTGAGTGGGATGGTGTAAAAAGGTTTTTAAGAGAATCGGTTAATTTTAATGATAATTTTTCTGCTGTAGAAAAGGTAATTTTTCGTTATCCTTATACTTACTCTTTTAACATTGTTGAGAAAAAAAAGGAAATTCCAGAGGGAGTTCCTGTAAGAGGGGTTCAGGTTTGTTTATCTCCAAAAAATGATAAATGGATAATCTGGGATAAAATATCCAGTTGGAGGAATTCTCAAGGGGTTGCTTTAAATTCTCTTAATGAGTTTTTAAAAGTTCATAGAGAAGTTCTTGATGAGTCTTTAATTGTAAAAGGAATAAAAGTTTTGCCCCCCCTGGTCTGGAAAACTATTTTTTTAGATAAATTCAGGTAAATTATAATCTTTAAAGGAGGAAGATTAAATGGATTGGTCCGAATGGAAATTAGAAGAGATAGATAAAAATATATTCACCCTTACAAGAAAATGCGTTGTTTCTTCTGAGAAAAATATTGAGGTTTATGAATTTATTACTTTTAAAGAGGGTATATTAAATGGAATTGGTTATAAAATTGAAATCAGGGAAAATGGAGAGCCTAAAAGAGGTTATATTGGGGATATTGATAGTTTAGAGGTGGATCCCTCTGAATACCATCTTTTGGATGCTTATTTGAGAAAATTTGGAATAAAGTTAGAGGGTAGTTTATTACAGGAGGGTTTGAGGGTACTGTCTCCTGAATATAGGGAGGTTGTTTTTAAATGGAAATTAATAGATGGTTCTTACTCAATAAAATATCTTCTGGGGGAGAAGGTTGAGGAGGGAAAATTGTGGACTGAGTGGTGCGAAATTGAGTGGAATGGTGTAAAAAGAGTTTTAAGAGAATCAGTTGATTTTGATGGTAATTTTTCTGTTATAGAAAAGGTAGTTGTTTCTTATCCCTGTTTGTACTTCTTTAATATTATAAAAAAAGATAGTGACTGTTTAGAGGGAGTTTTTAAAAGGGGAGTTTCAAAGGAATTGCTCTTTGAAAAGGAGGAGTGGGTTTGCACGGGAGAAAATATTACATGGAAATGGAAACCCTATAAAGAGGTTTTAGATTTTTTAAATGAATATCTAAAAAATAATAGAGAGATTTTAGAGGAATCATTGATTGTAAAGGGATTATCTGTTTTACCTTT